>JAKIYB010000039.1 GCA_022708765.1 Armatimonadota bacterium
GCATATCGCAAAGCGGCTGTATTACACGCGCCTCTTCGCCGGACGGCCGGGTTTCATCGCGCTGGACTGGCTGCCGGCATTCATCGCCGCCAACGGCGCCGCTGCGGATGAGTTGTTCCTACTCGGCGCGGTGCCGGCGGAGGCGCAGGCGATCTATCGTCTCGTAGAGGAGCATGGTCCTATCGCCATCCGTGCCCTGAAAAAGCTGCTGCCGCCCGACGCCCGCAAAACCGCCACCGGCCATCTGTGGGAACTTGAACGCCGATTCCTCATCACGGTCGCGGACGCGGCACCTACGGCTACATCTGGGATCTGGCCGACCGCTGGCTCCCCGCCGCCTTCCCCGCCGCTGACCGCCTGAAGCGCGCCCCCGCTCGGGAGAAGATCACTGCCCATCTGGAATCACTGGGTGTGCCGGTAGGTATGAAACTGCGGACGCGTGTATTGCGGTGGGAAGAATGAAGCGCTTACGAACGGCTCAGCAGCGTGGGATCAAAGAGTGGTACGCCGACTGTTGCCATGACTGATTGCATGCGGGCATCAAGTGAAGCGATGGGCAGGTTCTCCCTAAGTCCCAGTTCGAGATACCCCGCGTCATAACTGGTTATCGAGTATGTCCGCCCGATATCAATGAGATGATCGGATATGGCGCCGGCGCTGGTAGTCTCGACGGTGATCGGTAGTTTCCGAAGCAAACCCAGGAAGTTTTCCGTCATGGCGTTTGTCAGGCGCCCGCGTCGTTCTGACACCAGCAGCACGTTGGCGACTTCAAGCGTCCAGATTACCGGCACCATCGCTTGCATGGTGAGCAGCGCATCCAATACGCTATCCGCATAGAGATTGTTTTCATCTTTCAGTGCCCATGTCAGCGTGACCGATGTATCCAGTACGAAACGCACGCTCATCGTCGGCCTTCCTCGATCATTTCACGAATCGTTGCGGCATCGGCTGGTATCATCGAACGAAATGCCTTGAGTTTTTCGATGGCTTCCTGGCGTTCGCTGACTGACGCGGTGTGCACGGGCTTCAATTCCGCCACCGCCACGCCATGCCGGGTGATGATGATATGCTCGCCACGCTCTACCTCGTCAAGCAAGCGGGGCAGGTGCGTTTTCGCTTCGTAGGCGCCGACGGTTTTCATGGTCTCCTCCTCAACTAGTCTACGACCAGTCTAAATAATCGCTTCTCACTTGTCAAGGACTGAAACAGGCACCGCGATGGGCATATCCCGTCTTCTCCCCGCGCAATCCTCATCTCCGCCATCAGCCTCGCGAGGTGGAACACCGGTGAAATCCCGAATGCGTTTGGCATCACGCCCTACGGGCGATACTGAAGGTATCGCTAACACAGGGAGCGTGTCATGCCGGTATTTCGCATCATCGTGCCCATGCTGCTGCTGCTTGCCGGCGTCGCGGGCCTGGCAAATCCGGATTCGGGGATTGGCGCTGGCCTTGGTATCGGCGTGATTGTCTTTGCCCTGCTGATTGAGGCTGGCATAAACGCCTTCATCCTGCTCTTTGCCAGCATGAACTTCGGGGCAGTGTTCCTGGCGCTGGCACTGTCGAATCTGCTCATCTATCCGTTGGTTTTTCGCCTTTACGGGACATCATCGGTCTCTGGCCGGCGGAGGCGCTGGTGTTCTTTCTGGATGCCGGGATCATCCTCTGGTTCGGTCGTCTCGAGGTCATGCAGGGAGATGGCTTCGAGCGATTGAGATGGCAGCACGCCGTGCTGGCCTCGTTCTTCGGAAATCTCGCGTCTTATTTCATCGGCCAGTGGGCCGTCGGTCGAACAGTCATGTATCTCTGCGCATGACTGTTCGACCGCCCCTCACGCCGGCGGCACGTCAATCAGCACGAAGTCGCAGGCCATCAGCACTTTCATATGCACCTGCGTGCCTTCCGGATGCAGGCGCCCCTGATCGCCGGGACCGAGGACGGCGTCTTCGACTTCCAGCACGCCGCCAGTGACGTAGAAGAACAGGCGGCGGAAGGTGTGCGTTTCAAAGATGTCCACGAAACCTTCGTCAAAGGCGGCGCGGTAGATGGTGGCATCGGCGTGGATGGGCACGGTATCGGGGATCCCCTGCCCGGATGCCAGCGGGGTGATGCGATTGTGCCACCGCGCGGGATCAAAGCGCCGCTGGTCATAACTGGGCGGCAAGCCGGCTTCACGGGGAATAATCCAGATCTGGTAGAGATGCACCGGCTCGTTACCAGCGTTCATTTCCGCGTGCCGCACGCCGGTGCCCGCCGACATGTGCTGAATTTCGTTCGGTCCTACCGTGCCATGGGCGCCGGTGCTGTCAGTATGCGTCAGCGCGCCGGAGAGCGGCAGCGTGATGATCTCCATCTCGCGGTGCGGGTGCTCGGGAAACCCCTGACCCGGCGCAACGACATCGTCATTGAAGACGCGCAACGCGCCGAAGTGCATGTTCTCCGGGTCGTGGTAGGTATCGAACGAAAACAGCCAGCACGTCCGCAGCCAGCCGTGATCCTCGCAATGGCGCGCCTCCGCCGGAATCCGCTGCAACATCGCACCCTCCCGCCACGTATCGTTTCCTGTAAGATACCCGCCGCAACGGTACGCGTGTCGCTCGAATGCGCGCGCCACAACCAATTGACCATGCCGCGGCGGTGTGCTATACTCACTCTCGCCTCAAAAACGCGGAGAGGTGGCCGAGTCCGGTTGATGGCGCACGACTCGAAATCGTGTGAGGGCCCTAAACCAGTCCTCCGGGGGTTCGAATCCCTCCCTCTCCGCCAGTTTTTCTCCCGATGTGTCTGTATCTGGGGATGATGCCCCCTATTGCTCACATGCGCCATTACTAAGCTGCAAGACCGGGGCACGCTTGCTCTCTCCGTCGTCGCGCGGTATCATCCTTCCATGCCCATCATCATCAGCGCGCTGCATTACCCCTGGGAGACAATAGACGACTGCTGCCGCCTGGCGCGGGAGTCGTTGGATATGGACGGCGTTGAGCTGTCGCTGCATGAGAGTTTCAGCCACCCCCACTGCTCGCGGGAAGACCTGGCGCGATTTCCAGAGTTGCACGAGCGGTACGGGCTGGCGCTGGACGCCCATATCTGGGAAGATCTGGCGCGGATGGGTGAAGACGCGGGGGCGGCGGCGCTGCTGGCGTGGCTGGCGGTGTGCGAGGGCGCGGGCATTGAGGGGCTGGTCATCCATGGCGGCAGCTTTGATGACCGCCGGGAGGGCCTTGCGCGCACACGCCGCACTTTCGAGCGGGTGCTGCCGCGTTTCGAGCGCGCCGGTGTGGTCATCAAGCTGGAGAACCATTACGCCTATGCCTACCACAACTGCCGCGAACTCTTCAGCGAGCCGTGGGAGTTTCTGGAGGTGCTCCCGTATTTCGACAGCCCGGCGCTGCGCGCGTGTTTCGATACCGGACACGGCCACATGACGCGCAACTGGGACGCGCTGCTGCGCGTGATGGCGCCGTATCTCACCCACGTGCATCTGGCGGACAACGGCGGGGTGGATGACGACCACCGTCCATACCGCCAGGGCACCGTACCGTGGGATGCCATGTTCGACGCGCTGGCCGACTTTGATTTCACCGGCACATTCTGCGTGGAATTCCCGGTCCGCGAGGATCGCGCGCCCTTCGCGCGCTGCGTGACGGAACTGGCGGCGCGCTGGCCGCAATGCCGTCAATTGCCAGATGTCGTCGAGTAAGTTATAGTATACTAACGTTACAGGTCAGGGCTTCCCATCTCTGGTACCCGTCATGTCTGAAGGAGCCCCTTCATGAAGCAATGCGTGGCCTGCGGACGCCGGTATGGCGATAACGAAGTGGCATGTCCGAAATGCTACTGCGCCGACTGGGTGACACCGCGGAATGCCGTCAGTACGCACATCGCCAGCACATCGTTCGTCTGTCGCCACTGCATCACGCTGGTGGAGGGCGGCACCGCGCGCTGCCCCAACTGCGACAAACCGCTGGCGCCCGGTCTGCTCACCTTCTTCTGCATGATCGGCATCATCGGCATCCCGCTGGTGCTGGCCTACATTGCCGTCAGCTTCTTTGTACTCGAAGCCGACCTGCCGGTGCTGCAAAAAGACTCCTTCTGGCTGTTACCGGACGCCGCGCTCTCTCTCTTCGCCTTTCCGATTATTTACGGCCTGATGCAGGCGAAAACCTGGGGATGGTATCTCGCGCGCTGGCTGCTCATTTTCAGCCTGCTGGTGGTCGGGGCGATGGTCTTCGTGTCCGCGAGCATGGAACAGACGGAAACCTCCGCCAACCTCGCCGGCATGCTCATCTTCCGCTTCGTCGGCGTGCTGCCGCTCTGGCTATACCTGGACACCCGCGACCTGCGCGAATATTGCGGCGTGGTCTTTCACGGCTAGCTGTAAATGAAGCGAAACGGGCGCTCGCGGGAGCGCCCGTTTCGCGTGTCTGTACCATGCACGCGCTCAGAAATCGAACAGCAGCAGGCTGCCGCGCACCTTCCAGTCGCCGTTGTGTTTCACCATCACCAGTCCGCCTTTGAAGTCCATGGAGTAGGAAAGGATACCAAAGCGGTAGGTGATTTTCGCGCTGTATTTCACCAACGGTTCTCCGCCGGTCGTGGTGGAGTTGGACATCGTGATCTTCGTCAATGACAGGCCCTTGATCGGGTCTTTGTTCACCATCTGCCATTTGTAAGTCAGTTCATCCATGCGCGCCGCGTCTTTGCGTCGCCAGGCTTCCAGGAAATGCTGAGCCACGGCTTTCACCGCTGGTTCCTGGCCGCGGTCGGCATTGGTTACACTGCGCGAGGGCAGATTCAGCAGGCGAGGAACGTTGTCATAAAAGATGATCTGGCGCACCTTCCAGTCATCCCCCTCCCGGCGCATCAGCACGCCGCCTTTCGGCGGCAGGTTGCGGTCCGCCACTTTGCCGGTGAACTCAACCAGCGCTTGCCCATCGTCCACCTTGGGCCTGGCCAGCGTGTATGGTGCGGTGAACGGGTATGCGCCGAACATCGCCTCCAACGACGTGGGCACGTAATTGCGCACCGTGGCGATATCCTGCCGCACATACGCCTGCAGGAACCGCATCGCGGTCTGCCGCTGCTCCTCGGCGTCACCCGCCCACGCCGACGGCGCCAGCGCCGCCAGCAGTACGATACAGATCATGGCGCTCAATGCGCGGACACGAGACATACTCCCTCCCTGTGTCGAGATGCTCCGGTGATCTCACCTGTTTGGACACCGGAGGCTGCCGGGGGTTTCTTCGATGGCTCCACGGAGAGTATACCCCTTTCCGGCTCCCGTTAATAACTTCGCGGTTATATCGTGTTGTCAGACGGTGAAAAGTGGTGTATCGTGTTCCGGGAGGCTCTCGAATGCACGCATCGGAACCATTGCCGTCGGCGAAACCGGTCTCCGCGTCCCGCACCGTCATCTCGGTGGTGGCGCTGCCGCGCGACAGCAACCATTACGGCTTTGTCTACGGCGGCACGGTGATGGGGCTGGTGGACCAGGCCGCCTATGCCGCCGCCATCCGCCACGCCCGGCAGACGGTGGTGACCGTCTGCGTGGGAGACATCACCTTCCTCAAGCGTATCTATGTCGGCGATGTCATCACTGTGCGCGCCTCGGTAAACTATGTCGGCCGCACTTCATTGGAAGTGGGCGTGCGCATCGAGACCGAGCGCATGCGCACCGGCGAGGTGGAGCACGTCGGGTCGGCCTATGTCACGATGGTGGCACTGGATGCCGACGGCACGCCAGTGCCGGTGCCGCCCCTCGAACTGGAGACGGATGACGACCGGCGGCGCTGTTGCGAGGCGGCGGAGCGCCGGCGGGCACGGCTGGCACAACTGGGCCGCGCGGGGCGATCATGACGGACGCTGATGCGCCCTGCAACGGCTGCACGCGCTGCGCCATGCGCTGTACCGACGGCATCGCCATCTCGGAATTCGAATTCACCCGTATTCGCGAGTATCTGCGCGCGCTGCCGCCGGCGCAAGCGCTGCGCGTGCTGGAGCAGGAGAAGCGGCGTCCCTGGAGTGAGGAGGCATCTTACACCGCTTGTCTCTTCCTCGACGTGGAGACGGATCTCTGCCTGGTGTATCCCGCGCGCCCGCTCATCTGCCGCCTCTTCGGCCGGGTGCGCCATCTCCCCTGTCCGATAGAACGCATTCCCGCCGTTCTGGACGCGGACCGCGTGCTGGACGCCTACACCGCGCAGCCTCTCGGCACCTTTCAGCACTGGATGGCGCGGCACGGCGTCTTCAACTTCACCGACCTGCTGGGCGCCGCCTGCCCGCCGGCGCGGTATGAGCTGTAATCCGGCCACGCACGTATCACCCCGCGCACAGTGCGTTTTTTCACAATGCGGGGTGATACATCTTTTCCCCCAACGGCAGGAGCGGACACGGTGGTATACGGTTGCCACGGTACGGACGGAGTGCAACGCCAACCCCTCTCCCACACCCTCGACCCCTCCGAAAAAGCTACGCATTCCCGAACCGGGGAGAGGAGGTGACTGGAAACGAGCACGGCACCCAGTACGGGTGGGAGCATAACAAAAGTACATTTGTTTGTCAAGCGTGCGTTTGTTAGAATTGAGCTTTTTTGGGCACGAAACGAGGGGCACCGGAAGCTGTTCCCTCTTTTACGCGGCGCGCCCTCCCGGTTGCGGGAGGGCGCGGTGTGTCGCGATATCAGGTGTTGACGGTTACCAGCGCGAGACCAGCGCCAGGTTGGCGCGTGCGTAGCGAGGGATGGAGCGGCCGTCGTATTCACCGGACTTGGTTGCGGCCTGCACGGCGAGGTCGAGCTGCAGCGCTTTCAGGCCGATGCCGATGCCCAGGGTGCCGATAAGGCCGTCATCCGAATTCGCCAGGTTCTTCATCGCACCGAGGCGGAAGGACAGTGAGCCGTTGGGATGGTAGTTGACGCCGCCGCCGATGAACTGCGACTCGGTGCCGTCGAAGCGGTCATTTTTCGTCAGGTCCAGGTCCGCGGCGAAGCCGACCTGCTTGCCCACGTCCATGGCGACGCCCGCGCGCCACATCGGCGAGATCTCAACGTCCGGCGCGCCCACGCGCTCAAATTTCGGAGAGTTCAGATTCTTGCCGATAATGCCGACGCGCACGTTCCGGGCTACCGGCGGAATATAGAGCGCGCCCACATCAACGCCGATGGTGCTGCTCGTCTTATCGTTGTTCTCGAGTTGGTCTTCGATGTCACCGGACTCGGTGTCAATCTTCACGTCCGCACGGTAGGTAATACCGCGCATCGCCTTCGCGGAGACGCCCACCGCCAGCGTGCCCACCGGAATGGGCAGGCGGCGCGCGTAGCTCACCGGTACTTCCAGCACCGCCAGGCCGTCCAGCTTCATATAGGTGAGGTTGTTGTTCAGCGCGAACTCCAGCGAGGTGGCGTTGTAGGTCGCCGCGTTAGAGAGACCGTAGGTATCCGTCACCGGATTGTAGGAGTAGTAGTTGCCGCCGCCGCCATCCACGATAAGGGCGGTGCGGGCGGGATCCACAACCCCCTGCGCGCCGGCGTCGGAGGTCATAAAGGCGCCGATGGCGATGTTGCGCACCTGGGCGGCCGCGGTGAAGGTGGGCATGATGCCCAGGGTGTTGCGCTGATTGCCCATCTGCGTCAGAATTGCCTGCGCTTCCTGGATATTGGCGCGGTCCTGCGCGCTGTTCGGTCCCAGCGGCGCATTGGCGGCGATGCGCTGCACCGCGCCGGTCAGGTCGAGTTCTGCCAGGCGGTCAATGTTGTTTGCCAGGTTGTACTCGCGCACGCCGAAACCGCCGCCGAGGTTCACCTCGACCAGGTCGGGGCTGGCGGCGAGCAGCGCCGGGTTGTAGTAGCCGGCCATAGAGCCGCGGGCATTGGCCACGCCGGCGCCGCCCATGCCGATGCTCTCAAAGCCGATGGGCTGGAACTCGACGGCGAGGGCAAACGCGCAAAGCAGAGCGGGCAGCAGAACGAACAAGGTACGTGTCATGACGATTCTCCTTCCGTACTGTGACGTGTATGGGATCTCGAGACTATCTCATGGCCGGGCAGCGAGAATGCGCCCGGGGGTGGCGCCAGGCATGACGTGAATCCTATACTACCCCTCGGCCCTTTGCCCGTCAAGCAATTGCCCGGAGAAAGTGCTGATGTTCGCTCGATGCGACAGGGATTATCATGGGAAAGACGAGAGTGCGATTGCCGAAATGCGATCACCTCACCGCGGACCCGCCCCGCGTGGGAAAGAAAGACTGATACGAAAATATGACGGCATGGTACGGAAAGTCCACCGCTGAACGGTCTTGCGCTATACTGTGCGCGGAGGAAGCCACCATGACATCTCGCGAGCGCGTGTATCGCGCCATTCACTTCGGGAGGCCGGATCGCCTGCCCCACTTCCTGCCGGACGGCGGGGAGAACGATCTCCTCTGGCTGTGGCTGCCGCGCCCCGGCGACCGCCAGCCGTGGATGCCGCTGCCGGATGGCCGCCGGCAGCGCGTTGACGCCTGGGGCGTCACCTGGGAAACGATGGGCGGCGGCAGTTTCGGCGAAGCGACAGCCTGGCCGATTCCCGACATCACACACCAGGCGGCGTATGCCTTTCCCGATCTGCATAACCCGGAATATATCGCCGTTGCGGCGGAAGCCATCGCCGCCAATGACGCTTCCGAGAATCCACAATACTGCCTGGGCGTGCTGCCATTCAGTTCGCTGCATGAAGGCACGCACAATATCATGGGGCTGGAGCACCTCTTCGCCGCCTACTATGAGGAACCTGATGCGCTGAAGGCGCTCATCGCCCGGCTGGCGGCGGCGCAGCGGGCGTCCATGCGCCGGCTGGCGGAGATCGGCTGCGACGGCGTGATGGGTTACGATGACTGGGGTTTGCAGGACCGCCTGATGGTCAGCCCGGCGCTCTTCGAGGAATTCTACCTGCCGCACTACCGCGAGAACTGGGCGCTGGCGCGTGCGTTGGGGCTGGATGTCTGGATGCACTCCTGCGGGTACACCCTTGATCTGCTGCCGGCCTTCGCTGACGCCGGACTGACGGTGATCCAGATGGACCAGCAGGAAAATATCGGACTGGAGGCGCTGAATGCGGCGGTGGGCGGTCGCCTCGCCTTCTGGTGCCCGGTAGATATTCAGCAGACAATGGTGCGCGGGACAGTGACGGACATCGAAGCCTATGTCCGCCGGATGATTGCCACCCTCGGCGGTCACAACGGCGGCCTGGTGAGCATGGCCTACAGCAGCCCCGACGCCGTGCAACATGACCCGGAGAAGACGGCGGCGATGTGCAGGGCATTTCGGGAGTATGGCGTCTATTAACGGACCTGCAACGCTCAAAGCTATTCGGTGTCAAACCTTAATGACAGCGCTATCGGAGGCTATTCATGCGATATCTCGTGACCCTGTTGTTCCTGGCTGCCGCCCTCACGCAGGCCGCGCCGCCGCTGCAGACCTTCACCGTGAAGGAGTACCTGCGGCATCAGTGGACGGATGAGGTCGTCCATTTCGATTTCGCGTATCCCGGCCGCTCGCTGCCGAAGAACCTGACCCTTACCAACGCGGACGGCGCGCCGCTGCCCACGCAGATCAGCGGGTTGGCGCTGAAGGGCGGCAAGGTAACCGGCGCCGCGTGGACCGTCGTCTCGCTGCCGCCGAAGGGCGTGGTTACCCTCAATCTGCAATCTGGCGCGACGGGGAAGAGCGACCTGCGGCTGAAGGCGCTGACGAACGAACTGCAACTCGGTAATGAGCACCTCATCCTGCGCCTGCCCCGCCTTACCGCGAAGCTGGCGCAGCCGGTGGATCTGGCATCGCTGCCGGCACCACTGCTTGCTATCGGCAGCGCGGATGGCGCGCGGTGGTTCGGGCAGGGCGCGTGGGTCAACGCCGATCCGCCGCTGCGGGTGAAGACGGCCGTCACCAGCGTCATCGAAGCCGGACCGGTGCGCACCACCGTGCGTTACCGCCTCACCTTCACCGATGGCCGCTACTATCAGGCGGATATCTCGCTGGGCGCGCGCCAGGACGCCGCCTTCTTCACCGACGCCACCGATGTCGAGGCGCCGGCGGCGGCCTTCCGCTTCGCCTTCCAGCCCGGCCTGGGCGCCGACCGCGTCTACTGGCGGAATAATTTCTACGCCGCGCAGACGAAAGGCTTGAAACCCGAGCCGATTGACTTCGCGAAGGAGCAGGTGCTGATGAAAATGTGTCCCTGGTCCTTCTGGTGGCTGACGGACCAGACCACCTGGGCGGGATTCTACAAGGACGGCGCGGAGCCGTTCGTGGGAGTGATGACACTGCGGCCGTCGCGCTGGTCACCAGTGGATTGGAACGGGTATGCCCGCACGACGATCCCCGTCACCGCCCGCCCCGGCGGACAACTCGACATCACCCTGGGCCTGCTCGCGTGGACGCAAAAGAAACCAGACGGCACGGAGACATTCTCCCCCGCCCGTCGCGAACTGGCCTTCACCCTCGGGACGGCCAGCGCCCATGTGACCCAGGAGATGAAACAGATCAAGCTGCGCCGACAGCACATCAAATATGGCGAGTTTCCGCTGGACGAGGTGAAGGCGTTCCACTTCGATTATAAACGCACCGCGCGCAAGCACCCCTTCCTGCTCTTCACCCACGATGATATTAACCGCGCGCGCAAGCAGACCGAGACTATTCCCATGCTGAAGGCCGAGCTAAAAAAAGCCACGACCTACATGACGCGACTCGGCTGCGTGCCCGAGGTAAAAATCAAGACCGAGGGGTGGAAAAAGTTCTTTGACGAGAACTACGTGGGTAACGGCCTGTATGAGGTAGCACCGCTGGCCTATACTGGCTCCGCTGACCCGAAATACGGCCTCATCCTCTCCGCCGGAGTGAAGGGGATGGCGGGACAGATTCTGGAGCAGTTCCTGGAAGCGCCCTATCATCCCAGCCTGGGCGGCAACGGGCATATGTCCGGCACGACGATGCTGCGCACCATGCTCGCTTACGATGCCCTTGCTGACTCCGAATACCTTACCGCCGAAGACAAAGCGGATATCGAGGCGGCGTTGGTCTTCTCCGGCTACGTCTTCAACCACCCGGACTACTGGAATACCGATCTTGGCCTGTGCAGCGCCAATCCGAACATGACCAGCTTGCTCAAGCTGCCGTTGGGCCTACTCGGTCTCTTCCTGGATGGCCACCCGCAAGCCGCGCACTGGGTGAAATTCGCGGAAGATGAGTTAAAGGTCGAACTGGCGGACTGGATCGCTCCCGGCGGCGCGTGGCTGGAATGCCCGATGTATCAGGCGCCGTCGCTGGACGGCTTGTTTTTACTGGCGCAGGCGATTAAAAACGTGAAAGGCACGGACTACTTCGCCGACCCGCAGTTCAAGGCGACGATGGATTACTACGGCTTCATCCTTACCGCGCCGGATCACCGCTTCCCGCCGACGAAGACCGCCGGGGTTCCCGCGCCGATGACGGTGCCGAGTATCGGCGACGCTTTTCCGGTCTTCACCACGCCCTTCAACGGCTGGATGGCGAAGGCGACCGCGCAGAGCGATCCCGCCTACAGCGCCCGCCAGCAGCATTACTGGCAGGCGCAGTCCTATAGCAACCTGAACAGCGGGCGCGGCGTCCCAGGCTTCGTCCTCGCCATCTGCGATCCCGGACTGCCCGTCGCTCCGCCGACCGAACTAGCGCGGAAGTTTGAGGGCTTCGGCAATATTCTACGCACTTCGTGGACCGATCCGAACGCCAGCTACGTCGCCCATCGCTGCGGCTACTACACGCACCATTACGACCCGGGCGACGGCAACAGCATTCTCTACCATGCTAAGGGTGTGCCGCTGTGCGTGGATTTCGGGCATCGCGGCGCGACCGGCGATGAAGTGCGTACGATGTGGCGGCCGGATTATCACAGTACCGTCAGCTTCGACCGCGATACTGCCGACGGCTACTGGGGCGGCAACGGCGGCCCACTGGAGCCGAATCGCGCGGCGCAGGCGGTGCTGAGCCTGCCGCGTATGCTGGATTACGCCACCGGCCTGACCGTCGGCAGCGGCAACCAGCGCAACAACCGCCACCTGCTGCTGGTGAAGTCCGACGACCAGATGGGCGCCACCTACCTGGTGATGCGCGACATCACCTCCGACGGCCAGCCGAACCAGCGCTTTACCTGGAACCTGTGGGTGATGGCGAAGGAGCCGGAAATCGCCGGCAACGTGGCGCATTTCCCCGGCCTGTTCGGCGTGGATCTGGACGCCCATGTGCTGACGCCGGCGAACCCGGCCTTCACGAAAAATGCCTATAAATACAGGCAGTGGGTAAATCCGTGGGGCTTCTTCGAGGAGGAGCAGACGGGCGTCCACACAAAAAAATCCGGCTCGAAAGAGGACTTTTTCAGCGTGCTCTACCCCCGCGCGCAGGGGCAAGGACCGGCGGAGGTGACGCGGGTTGGTGAGAAAGCGGTGCTGGTGAAGCACATGGAAGGCGTGGACCTGGTGCTGCTGTCGCCGGGGAAAGCCGCGACCGCTGAGGCGGAGGGCGTGGCGCTGACCGGCGAGATCGCCTTCGCGCGCCGGTATACGAATCGTACACTGCGCCTGGTCGTGCTGAAAGGCGCCGGGGAAGCTCACATGAACGGCTGGAAGCTGTCCGCCAACGGTCCGACCGCTGTCGAAGTGAAGAATGGCACCCTTACCGGTGAAAGCAGCGGCGACGCGCATGAAGCCGTCATTACCCTGCCCGCCGGCGCCGAATACGGCCAACTGAAAGCAACGCTGGATGACAAACCGTTCCCGACACAGGTGAATGGCCTCGCCGTCACGCTGCGCCTGCCGGCCGGTAGCCATACGTTTTCACTGTCATCACAGTAGTCATTGACGGTGAAAGCTGACACAGGGGCCGCGGAGTTGCACTCCGCGGCCCCAGTATGTTGTTTCCCTTACCCTCGATTTCCGCCCCACTGCAGCTTTTCGCGCAGGCGGTCGTAGAAGGAGAAGAGGCCGAGTTTCACCAGCAGGGCATGTTCGGCGGCGACGGCAATGGTGACGCGGTCGCCGGGGTTGGCGGTAACGGGTTGGTGGCCATCGGTGGTGACCATCATCTCGTCGCCGTGGCTGTTGCTCTCGCAGAGAATCTCCACCGGGTCGGTGGCGGGGATCACCATCGGGCGGAAGGAAAGGCTATGCGGGCAGATGGGCACCAGCACCATCACCGAGGCGCCGGGATGGACGATGGGCCCGCCGGCGGAAAGGCAGTAAGCGGTGGAACCGGTGGGCGTGGAGACGATAAGGCCGTCAGCGCCAAAGCGGCCCAGCCGGTGCCCGGCCACCCGCACTTCCAGGTTAATCATGCGGCTGGTGATGCCCTGGCGCACCACGATGTCATTGAGGGCGGTGGATTCCGCCACCACCGCGTCATCCCGGCGCAGTTGCGCGCGCAGCAGCATACGCGGCTCCAAGGTGTAGTCGCCCGCCAGCACGCGTGGCAGGTACTGCGGCAGTTCATTCGGCGTCAACTCGGTGAGGAAGCCCAGCGCGCCGGCATTCACCCCCAGCACGGGCACTTGATGCGGCGCCGCCAGGCTGGCGGTACCCAGCATGGTGCCGTCGCCGCCGATGGAGAGCGCCAGGTCCGCGCCCGCCATCACCGCGTTCTCCGGCACGCCCAGTTCCGGACAGTCGGCCGCCTCCGCCAGCGCCGCCGTCATGCGCGCCGCATGGCCGTGCGCCCGCAGCCAGTGCACCGTCCGCCGCACGATCTCCACCGCGTGCGGCCGGTTCATCGTGGCGATCATGGCAATCTGCATGGGGGCATTGTACACCGGGGGGAGGGAATGGTCCAGCCACCTCCTTTCAGCCTTCATGCGCATGCTCATGCCCCAGCACATGCACGTGCGGGTGGGCGTGTTCCACGGCGCCGTGGCGGTGGCGGTGGGCGTGGATGAGGTTGACGGCGAGGAGCAGGTCGGTATCGTGAAGGATAGCGTCGGCGGGAGCGTCGGCGGCGAGGGTGCCGTCCTCCGTGAGCACCAGCGCGCGGTCGGCGAGATGAGGGATGAGGGTAAGGTCGTGGGTGGCGGTGATGAGCGTCACCCCGGCGGCGTGCAGACCGTCCAGCAGTTCCAGCAGCATCGCCTGGCTGCGCGGGTCGAGGTTCGCCGTCGGTTCGTCCAGCAGCAGCACGCCCGGTGAGAGCACCAGCAGCGCCGCCAGCGCCACCCGCTTCTGCTGGCCGCCGCTCAACGCCTGTGGCGCGCGGTCGCGCAGGTGGGCGATCTCCAGCAGCGCCAGTGTGTCTTCGATGCGCTGGTGAATCTCCTCTTTCGGCAGGCGCAGTTGCAGTGGCCCGAAGGCCAGTTCCTCTTCCACCGTGGCATTGAAGAGCATCACGTCGGCGCTCTGAAAGAGGAAGCCCACCGACTGCCGAAATTGTGGGCCGAAGGGCGGGCGCTCCACCGCCTCCTCCGTCAGCGCCTCGCCGAAAGCACGGATCGCGCCCTCTGTGGGGAAATACAGTCCGTCCAGCAAATGCAGCAGCGTCGTTTTCCCGCTGCCGTTCGCCCCCAGCAACGCCACCCGCTCGCCCGGCGCGACGGCGAAGGACACCTCGCGCAGGCACGCCGGCCGGCCCGGATAGGCGAATGAGATATTTTCGACAGTAAATACTGATTCTGGCATATGTATCACACGGCGACTGAAGTCACCCCTTGCAGGCCTTGCGGCCGACCGTCCGCCTACGCGGACGGAAAACACACCATTATCATTGCGTCCACGAAGGTGGACGCCTGGCCGCATGGCCTTCGAGGGGGTATTTTAATGCCCACGCAGCACCCACGCATCCAGCAGCCATACCCCCGTACCGACCGCCGCCATCGCCGCCAGGAAGACCCATTCCCGCCAGTTGGGGCGGGATGTCTCCAGCAGCGTCGCTTCACCGGTGTAGCCGCGGGCGAGCATGGCGAGGTAGACGTCTTCGCCGAGAGCGTGGGTGCGGCGGAAGAGCGCGCCCATGCCGGCGGCGACCCACGCCTGCTCCTGGCGCAGCGTGCCGGGCAGCAGCGTGCGGCTGAGTTTGGCGAGGTGAATTTCTTCAGCGGCGCGGGCGACCACCGCCAGGTAGCGCACCATCATCGCCAGCAGCATCACCGCGAGTTTCGGGGCGCCGATGCCGCGCAGGCCGTGAAAGAGACGCGCGGGGCGGGTAGTGTTGACCAGCAGCAGCGTGCAGGTGGCGCAGGCGAGGATGCGCACGATGAGTCGGGCGGCAACGTAGAGCCCGGCGTCCGTCATCGCCGCGCCCGGCCACAGCGGCAACACCGTCGCGCCGGGAGTGATGTAGTTGACCGCCGCGGGTAGCGATGCTAACGCGGGAACGAGCGGGACAATGAGCCAGGCGCCGAAAATACGCCGCCAGCAGCGCCGGCAGACCGTGCAGCAACGTAGCCACCACCACCAGCCCGAGCAGCGCCGGCGCCTTCACGCGGGGATCGAGCGCCTGCAGCAGACCGGATCGCGCCGCTAGGCGGTCGTCCAGCAGCACGGCCAGCAGGCGCAGCAGTTCCGCGAGCCCGCGGCGCACTGCCGGATGGCGGCGCGGAGCCGTCACGGGCGCGGAGTCAGCCGCTGTTGGATGCATCCACGCCGGAAGCGAGACCATCGGGCTCCTTTCTGGTCAGAACGCGG
>JAKIYB010000003.1:0-10925 GCA_022708765.1 Armatimonadota bacterium
GTAAGCGGCTCGCAAATCACCTCATAACACGAAGGGCGTGGTTTGCCATAGCCGCCCCAGCGCGCACCGTCGCGCACCCACTCCAGTGTGCCCCCGTCCATCAGCGCCAATTGATGCAGCGGACCCGGGTTGAGCAGGCGCAGCAGCACGCCGACGAGTTCCCGCGCGACGGGTGCCGCTTGCGCCAGGGCTTGATCCAATTCCCCATGCCAATGGTAACAGGATGCGAGCGCGCGAAAGCCCAGCCGCCACTCATCCGCGGTGGGCAGGTCGTATCCCGGTCCCAGCCAGCGCGCGAAATGTATCGCCTCTTCGGGCAAGATGCCGGTGAGCAGCAAGCGCTCGCGATCCGCATCCTCGACCGTGTGGTATGACACGCGCGGATTTACCGCCAGCACGGCGCTGTACCAGTCGTCGCCAACCGTGCGCGGTTCGGCCAGGTAGCGCTCAAACTGCACCTTTGTCACCGGCAGCAACTGCATGTGCAGCGACGTGCCGGGGATGTGTACCAGGGGGAAGCCGGTCCGGTCACAGGAGAACAACATAACCGCCTCCTTCGACCGGTTGATACGGCTGCAGCAATCCGGAAGCCGTCCAGCGCGCCGACATCGGCTGATAGGCATACATCGTGCCGCGCTGCCCTTCGCGCACCACCACGCGGCCGAGTTCGAGCGTGAAGACATCGGAAGCCGTCACGCGGAACCGCACGGTGCCCTGCCCCGGCTGGAACAGCGCGAATTGCCCGGGCTGCGCCTTCAGCGAGGGATAAACGGGCGTACCCAGCAGCGCCGCCCCTTCCGTGCAGGTCAGCACGTCCCAACGATGCCGGCCGCCGCAGGAGGGACAGGCAAAGTCTTCGTGACGCAACGCCGCCTGGAAGATATTCATCTCCGCCGCCGTCAGCGAGCCTTGCCAGTCGAAGCGCTCCGTCGGCGCCAATTGCGGCTCGAGGACAATATCGCGTGATTGCCCGCTCGCTAGCGTCGCCACCGCCTTGACGCACCCGCCCGGCGCCGCCAGAAAATGCAGCATTGTGCCGAACTCGTCCAGTCGCTCGCTGGTGAGTTGAAACGCGCCGGCAAGCTGGGACAGGCGATATCCGGCGTTGTCCCAACCGAGCGGCATGAAGCCGTCGCCGCCGATGCGTACCGTTGCCACCGGATCATGCACGCGCTGGAACAGGTCATTCGGCGATGGGCGCTCAATTTCCAGCGCGTATGCCATCTCTCCCTGCAGCGATTGCCCCATCGCCACCAGCGTGGTGCGCGCCAGCAGAGGAGTATCCGCCCAGTCCTCCAGATCGAAGATCGGTCCGGCGCCGATGATGACTACCGGCATTTCCGGCTGCGAGTCCAGCACCGCCGCCACCGGCGCCAGGATACTGCCGCGTCCGCGGTTCTCACGAAACCAGCCGGCGGCTTTCAGCGGAAAATCGCCCGGTGAATACGGCATCGCGTTACCCAGAAAAAAGAGACGGCACGCCACCCGCGCCGGCAGCGCGGTGAGCACGCCCGTCACCAACGTGGAAATCTCCGCCTGCGCTTGTTCCGCGCTCTCCGAGGCGTCCAGCACCAGCGCCAGGCTGCCGCCCGACGCCAGGCTCAAGGTGGCGCTGTATTCCCCGATGTTCATCGCACCGCCAGTCCTTCCCGCACGACGGGTCCGCGCTGCGGCTCCACGCCCACGGTGAGCTGCACGCGTTCACGCCCGGAGTATTCCACCCGCAGCACGGCGCGCGCCAGCGGCAGCATGATCTGCCGTTCCAACGCATTGGAAATGCCGCGACCACCGAATTCCGCCATCTTCTCGCCGAAATGCGCCACCAACCAGGCGATCACCTCGTCGTCAAACGTGAGCCGATGCCCCAGCGTCCGGTACTTGTCTTCGAAGGTGGCGGTGATCTCGCGCAGGCGCGCGCGTACGATGGCATGCTGCACGTCCGGCAGGTCAATGAAGTTGAACGGCACGATGTTGCTGCCGATACGGTTCAGCAGTTCAGGTCGAGAAATTTCCTGGGTGAAGAAGCGCTCCACCGCGGCGATGAAGTGCGCGCCGACCTTCACCCGCCGTTCCTCGGGAGTCAGGCTGCGGTCGGCGCGAATGGCATCCAGTTCCCGCCGTTCCTCCACCGGATTGCCGCGGCTGTCGGTGGTGCGCGTGCCCAGGTTGGAGGTAAAGATGATCACCGTCTCCGAGAAGAAGACGGTCTGACCGCGCCCGTCGGTCAGGCGGCCGTCGTCAAGGATTTGCAGAAAGATATCCATGATCTTCGGATGCGCCTTCTCGACTTCGTCGAAGAGCACGATGGAGAAGGGCCGCTCGCGCACGGCGTTGGTGAGCATGCCGCCGCGCTCATAGCCCACATATCCTGGCGGCGAGCCGATCAGACGGGAGACAGTATGCTCCTCTTTCAACTCGCTCATGTCGAAACGCAGGAAAGCTTCTTCCGTACTGAAGAGGAATTTCGCCAGCTTCTTCGCCACCAGCGTCTTCCCCACCCCGGTAGGACCGGCGAAGTAGAGCACCCCCTTCGGCTTGGAAGCGGTGCCGCTGGCCAATCCGGTCAAGCCCGCCCTGGCCAGCGTGAGCATCTCCAGCACGCGCAGAATCGGCTCGTCCTGTCCCTTTACCCCTTCCGTCTCCCTGAACCAGTCCAGTGCGCCGTTCAATTGTTCAATGCTGAGGTCCGACCAGTAATCCTGCTGCTCGCCGATGCGGTATTTGTTAACGAGCATGCGCACGTCGCGTTCGCTGATATCCGCGGCGGCGCGAATGTCTTCGATGATGTTGTCGAGATCGCGCAGGTACAGCCCATCGGTAAGGTTGGCGATGAGTTCGATGTGCGTGAAGCCGTCGCCCAGCCGGTGGCGCAGGTATGCCTCGCGGTCCGCCTTGTCCGGTGAGGGAATCGCCAGCACGTGCGTCTTCGGCGAATTCGTATACAGTTCGATGGGAATGAGCGTGTCCTGCAGCGCCACCATCACCAGGCGGTTGTTGGGGGCGATGTTCTCCACCACCTTTTCCAGCCACAGCAGTGTCTTCATCTCCTCATCGGCGTAAGAGCTCTTGTAGGGCGTCAGCTTGTCCAGGTAGTAGAGCGTCACGAAAAGGTTCTGCTGGGTGGAACTCAGGTCACGCGCCCAGGCGGCCAGCGTGGTCAGCACATCCGGCCGTTTTGTCACCTTCGGCGCCGCCGCGCCGCCCAGTTCCTCATCTACCGGCGCATCGGCCCGCGTCTCCGGCGCCCGCTTCACCTGCGCCTCCCGCCGTTCCATGCCCACGGCATCATAAAAGACCATTTCGCCGAACGTCAGTCCTCGCTCGCGCAGCGCTCGCGCCTGCGCCCGCAGCAGTTCCGTCAGGTTGTCATACACCACCCCGTTCTCGTCAATATACTTATCCCGCACGTTGCCGTGCAGAATGATGACCGGGCGGTCTTCCAGACTGCCGCGCAGGTTTTTAATCCAGACGGACATGGTGGTCACTCCTTACCATACTATACTCGTTCGTATTACATGAATGCAGTAGTTTTGTCATTTCCCCTCTCCCAGGACTGGGCCTGTCCCGAAGCAATCGGGGAAAGGGGCGCAGGGTTGAGGGCACGCGCGGGGATGCACCGATGACAGATTCACTGCGGCGCTACTACGAACGATTATACATCTGCCGATCTCATTGCCACCTCTTCATCTGCGTAATCTGCGGTTCCCTCTCATCGTTCCATTTGCCGTTGAATCCCCGTTGGCTCATCCTTCTCCCCACGCGCCTTTAACACCGGCAGCGGCTCGCCATTCTCCAGATGAAATGCCGTTTCGATGCCGAACTCCTCTTCAAGGAACTGCGAAATCTGCTGAAAATCCTGCGGGCATTCGTGTTCGGTCAGCGCGGAATAGGTGCGGATGCCGTCCAGCGCCACGGTGAAGGCGATCTGGCCACGGGCGATAGTATCCACCGTCAGCAGGATGTCGCTGCCGCGGTCGCCTTCGCGGGCGTAGCGGGGCGGAGCGGTCTCTTCAAAGCCCATCTCCGCGCAAACCTGGCGCAGCGCTTTCAGCAGGTACAGGCGATGCTGCTGTTGCGCCTCGCGGGCGTCAGCGGAGGCGGTCTTCTCGGTCAGTTCCGCGCGAAGCGCCTTTAGGAGCGCCTCCAACTCGCTGTATTGTTCCATATCGAGCATTTGGCGCCCACGACGCAGCGTGTCGCGCCAGGCCTTGACCTGCGCCTCGCCGTACCACAGCGTCAAAACCTGTTGACCAGCGAGTAACTGCCCTTCGGTGGCCGCCAGTTCTTCCGCCAGCCGCTGTCCCAGCGCGTCCGCCTTCTGGGTGAGCGCCAGCAGCAGACCCTCGCAGGCCCGCCGTCCGGTTTCCGCGTGTTGCGTCCAGCCCTCAACGCCCGCCAGCAACTCGGCGCGGTCGGCGTTGACATTCAGGTGCCCGCTCTCCGGCTCCGGCTGGCGCAGCCACGCTTCCACCCGCGCCACTTCCGCCGCGAATGTCGCCTTTAATCCGCTGGACGATCCCTCCATCGCTTCCAGCACCCGCCCGCGCAGCGCCTCGCTCTCCGCCTGCAGCGCATTGATGCGCTTGATGCGCTCCAGCTTCTCCGCCCGTTCGCGCTGAATGCGGTAATCGGTCGTCTTCACCCCGCTCATGCCCTCACTCCTTCCGCCGGCGCCAGCTCGACCCGGCCAAACCGGCTCCGTAACACCCGTATTGTATTTTCCGACAAAACGCATGTCGCCGCAACTGCTACCGGCATGCGCCTGTATCGTGATATACGCCGGTTATCGGTATCGTTGCCAACGAGAACACAAAAACGCTCGACGTCATAATCCGTCGCATGAATGATTTCCACGCGGTCGAAGTCGAAAAGACGGTCCCAGGCCAGCCAGTTGACGCGAATGCCGCCGTGGTCATCCGTCATCCGCTCGCTCACGCGCGCGTCAAGCACCGCCACCACCGGCCGATGCTCGCGGAAGGTCTCGCTCTGCCCGCAACAGCGGCAGCCGAAATATGTCACCGGGCGATGGAGCGCAATAGACACGTGATGCGGACCGGGGTGGCACAGACAGGTGGGGCAGAGAACCGCTTCCGCTCGTGATGTCAGCCGCGCCGTCGTCTCGCGCCCAATGCACCGCAGCAGCCAGCGCGCCAGCCGGGCATACTTTCCCGTCACCGCCACCCCCGCCAGTGGCTCCACCGCCACCCCACCGAGGCGTGCCAGGTACTGCATGGCGTAGAAGCGCTTCTCCCAATTCCCCCCGAGCAGATCATCGCGCAGCACCTGCTCCAGCGCCGGCGGTCTCTCCAGATAGATCGGCATGCGCTGTTCCAGCATCTCTGGCCACAAACCGGTATCAGTAGCAGCGGCACACTGCTCGCGCAGCGCGCGTTCCAGCAGAAGCGGATCCGGTCGCCGGGCCCACCAGATGATGGCGCGGTCGGTGAGCATCGCGCCCTCATGCTGCGTGCCACCCACCCACCCGAGATAACCCAGCATGATTATCTGGAGCAGAAAGGCAAAAATCGTCGCGTGCTGTGGGTCATACCCTATCCGGTGAACCGGCAGCAGCCGGATGAGCAGCACCATGCCCCACATGAGAGCGCTCGCGATGAGCACTGGCCACCATGCCCGCCAGAGATGCCCGAAGCCGCTGGTCATCCAGTTCGCCAGCGTCACCCGGCGGAACGGGATCTTGCGCCGGACGATGTAGAGAACGGCACCAAGAGGCAATAGTAAACAGACTACAGAAAAAATAAGTGTACCGACAGGCCAGATCTCGAATGTCACCGGAAATACATGGTCAATCTTTACGCTCCGCACACCTGTATCAGAAAGAACTTCATTTAACCCGCTGAAAAATATAAGCATAGTAATAATGATGTCGGCTATCACACCGATCCCCAGTCCAGCGATAATGCTCAGGCCGAGGGTAGTCGCCAGCATCTGCCGCCCGAGGTGCATTGACTTAATAAACGGAAACAGCCGCCGCGCCAGTTCCTCATCTTCACACCGCGCCCACTCCCCAATGATCACCTCCCGCGCATCAGGCGCCATCACGCACCCCCCGCTGGTCCACCATGCTCACCTGCCCGAAGATGCTTCGCAGCACTCGCAGCGCGTTCTCCTCCAGCGGGCAGGCGACGAGTACGGGGATGCGCTTGCGGCGCTCGGTGCGGTAGTCGTCGGCGTCGTTGCCCATCAGCATGCCGAAACGTTCCACTTCGAACTCGCTGGCGTGGGCGATGACGATGCGGTCGTAATCTATCAGCGTGTTATCGCGCAGCCAGTTGACGAGGATGGCGCTCGGTGTCCGCTGACGCGCGTCCGGCATCAGCGAATCGAGCATCAGCACCACCTCACCATCCAGGAAGTCGCGGCTCTGTCCGCAGGTGCGGCAGCCGTAGTAGCGAAAACCCGCCGCCTGCCGCGCGACGCATTTGGTCTGGCAGTTGGGGCAGAGCAGGCGCGCGGCGTCATGCCCCAACCTCCGGCAGGTGTCATGGCTGACCGCCGCCAGCAGTCGGCGGATTTCCCGCCGCTGCGCGCGGTCGGTCAATCGCTGCGCCAGCGGCTCCATCGCCGGCCCGCCCAGGTGGATGAGCAGTTGCCGGCTAGCAAAACGCTCCGACCAGAGCGGGTGACCGATGGCGGAGAGCAGCGGCGATACGGTAAGCGGTACGGCCTTGCGCGCGTCAAGCTCCTCCATGGTTTTCCCCCACGCCTCCTTCGCCGGCGGATGCGCGCGCGCCGCCTCGCGCATCGCCGTCTCAACCGCCGGCGGTTTCGGCCGCGGCCACCACCACCACCAGAGTCCGCGCCGATCATAGATGCGATTTCGATAACTGCCGGCGATCAGCGCGTGAAGCCAGACGGCGCACTCGATGCCCAGCAGCACCACGGCGGCATAAGGATACAGCGCGCGTTCGCCCCACTTCAGGTAGATCGGCGCGGCGCCGATAAGTCCGCACATCAGCGCGAACATCGCCCAGGAGAGGCGCTTTTTCTTGATGGCATTCACGATATCGGCGACGAGGAAGGCGAAGAGCAGCAGCGCAGCCAGCGCGACTAACCCATATCGGGTAGGCATCGTTTTCGTGGGGTCATTGAGCCAGCCGCTCATCATCATTCCCACCACCGCCACCCCCGCGCCGACGGGGAAGCAAAGCAACGCCAGGTGGAAGGTGGTGGTGACGAGAAACCAGAGGAAGCGGAAGAAATCCACGAACAGCCTGACGTGCGTCAATGGCCACGCCAGCAGGCTGTTGAGCCACCATGTCGTGGTGAAACGACTCCAGGCGAGCAGGCGCGTCAGCAACATTACCGCCGCTCCCGTCAGCGCACCCTGCTCCATCAAGTCAAAAAGGGTGTCATGGTAAAACTGCCACATCCACGGCATGCGCCAGGCGGGGGCGTTGAGGTAGATGAGCCAGACCAGCGCGGCGAGCAGCGCCCCCAACACCGCGCCGATGGGCAGCAGCGTCAGCGTAGCCAGCACCCCCGCCGGTTCAGAGCCCAGCACGCGGAACAGCCGCCCGGCGAATTCCGCATCGCCGGTCGCCCGCCATTCTCGCCACAACACCCGCTGCCAGCTCACCAGTCCTCCTACCCCATCGTCATTGCCATCGTAGTCGTAGTCGAAATCTCACTCACGCCCCCCACCCCTGCATCCACCGCTTCACCCCTCGCCAGGGATCAGGCAGTGACGACTCGATAGTCCACAGCACGGGGTCGAGTACGCGGCGGGGCATCACCTGCACCGTCAGGTCTTTCCCCTGCGGGCGAGCGCCCAGCGACGACACCATGGAGAAGGAGACGCCGCGGAAGTAAGCGCGGGTGGCGTTGAGAAACTCGTCCGCTTCCAGTTCATGCCGGGTGAAGGCGCGCAGGCGGTCGGAGATGAGCGCCATCTGCTCATAGTACTTCAACGGCTGTGCCAGCCGTTCGATGGAGCCATCGCCCAGATAGCGGGCGATATCCGTCCACTTTTTCATCCGCTCGCCCATCTGGTCTGCCTTGGTGTAGACCACGCAGAGGTGCTGCGCTCGCGTTTCCGCGCCCAGTTCCGCCATGCCGACGATATAGGTATTCAGCAGCTTATGCAGGTCGCGCGAGGGATCGGCCATATCGGGGACGCTTAGCAGCAACATGGCCGTCTTCGCCCGCTGCACGAAGCGCGCGTCACGCACCAGCCGGGTGGGCTGCTCAAAACTCTCACCGCTGGTATCGTAGAAGATCAACGTGCAGTTCGGTTGATGGGGGATGCCTTCCACCCGCACCAGCGTGGGCCGTGGAAAATTCGCCGGCGTGGCGTCCGGCAGGTGGCCGCCTTCCAGCATGCCCACGTTCTCGTACACCGTCCGCAGGCTTTCCTCATCCAGCCCCATGGTGAAGAAGCGCTGCCAGTGCCGCGCCATGCGCATCTTCTTCAGCAGGTGAAAGAGCGAGGCGAAGTAGACCGTCTTGCCGTGCTGACGAAACCCCACCGCGCTCATCACCACCGGCGGATATTGCCGATACTCCTTGATGTAAAGCGCCGGCACCGGCTGATTGCAGCCCGGGCAGAGGAAGACGCTTGTGCCGCGAACGGTTTCCTGTTTGAACGTGACTTCGGCCAGGCACATGGGGCAGAGCATGGTCATGATTGCAGCAACTCCTTTAAACGTTCCAGAAAACCCGGCGGCCAGATGCCGCTGGCGGAGAGATGCTCGTCGTCAAGCGTGAGTTCGACCTCCGCGGGGACGTCATCAATCGTCACCGCCAGCGCGCGGTAGCGTTCGGTGAGGAAATGCACGCGCTGATTGCGGCTGCCGCGCCAGCGCAGCGCCGCAGCTTGCTCCGCCAGATACGGCCCGTCAATGAGGATATCCGTCAGGCGTAACAGGCGGTCAATGTCGGGGTCGCGCCGCGACTGCAGCTCCTCCAACGTATGCCCGGTGAAACAAAACACGGAGAAGCCGCTGTCGCGCAGGCGCGTGCTCAAGTCGGCCAGCCCCCGCCTGCAGCATCGGCTCGCCGCCGGAGTAACTGACACCTTCAATCCCTTCCGTGCCCAGCACCATCGCGGCCACGGCGTCTACGGACAGAACCATGCGCGGCTCCATGGGCTGAAATTCCGGATTAAAGCATCCCGGACACCACACATCACATCCCTGCATCCACAGCACGAAACGCGTCCCCGGCCCATTCGCCGTGGATCGCTCGCGCCACAGGCCGATATTCAACTCGCGTGAAGTAGCAGCCATCGGACTCCGTTCCAATAGAGTGGTTTACTGATTTATACGCCACCTGGGTCTATACCTGCCGGCAGCAGCAACGCAAAATGCAAAACGGCAGCCCGGCCGGGAACCGGGCTGCCATTTTGATGATGTGCGTTGTGTTCTTACCGTAACGCGTCCGCATGCTCCGCTACTTTGCGATAAGCGGCGGCATATTCGGCGATGAT
Source organism: Armatimonadota bacterium (assembly GCA_022708765.1). Classification (GTDB taxonomy): domain Bacteria; phylum Armatimonadota; class Hebobacteria; order CAIYQO01; family CAIYQO01; genus JAKIYB01. Next base: position 9,446 of record JAKIYB010000003.1, read on the forward strand.
CTCCGGGCGGTCGTGCTTGAACCAGGGGATGCCGAAGGCGATCTCGCCGATGCGCTCGGACACCGGCAGCGTGCCCGGTCCCTGGCGCACGTCGCGCTGTCCGAAGGAAATCATCGTCGGCTGCCCCATGCGGAAAATGTCCGCCGTGTGGAACACCTGGTGCAGGTGCAGCGCGAAATTGGCACCCGGATGGCACCAGTAAGGGGCGTTGGGCATCTCGGCGCGCACCGCTTCACAGAATTTCGCCACCGGCAGGCCGCCGAGTTCTTCGGCGCGGTAGAGGCCGCGCGGCGAGTACCAGCCACCCATGGTGCTGCCTGAGTCCTTTGCTGGCCGATGTGCCCGCAGGCCGGGCACACCGTCCAGCAGATCCCAGAAGCGGTTCATCGCGGACTGAATCTCCGCCGTCCGGGCGTCGTAGTATTTCAACTGCACGCGGCCCATCGCCGCGCAGGTCTGGTTCAGCCGGTGCTTGAAGCCACCCAGCGGCACGCCGGCAAACGGCTTCAACTCTTCCATGGTAATCTGCGAATCAGGCGCGTTGAAACGGCTGGCGACTCCGGTGCGCTCGTAAAAGCCGTAGGAAATACAGCGCTCGTACAGCGCGCCGTTATTGGTCGCCATCATCCCCGCTTCGCCAATGGCAAAGCTCTTGCCCGCCATCATGCTCATCGCCGCGATGTCGCCGAAGGTACCGACCATCCGGCCCTTATACAGCGCGCCATGCGCGTGAGAGACGTCCTCGATCACCAGCACGCCGTGCTTGCGTGCGATGGGCATGATCGCATCCATCGGCGCCGGGTAACCGGCGTAATGCACCACCACGATGGCCTTCGTGCGCGGCCCGATGCGGTGCTCGATATCCTTCGGGTCAATGCACAGCGTCTCCGGGTCAATATCGGCAAAATTGACCGCCGCCCCCAGCGACAGCGCCGAAGTGCAGCTTGCCCAGTAAGTCATGCTCGGGCAGATGATTTCGTCGCCCGCCCCGACGCCGCATGCCCACATCGCCGCCCGCAGCGACTCGGTGCCATTCGGATAGGTCAGCGCGTGCTTTAACCCGATCCACGCGGCGAACTCCGCCTCGAACGCCTTGGAGACGTCGTTGCCGCTCATCGCCCCGCGTCGCAGCACCTCCAGCACCGCTTCTTCGTCTTCCGTCGTGACAATCGGCCAGGCGAAGATATCCCCCGCCTCTTTCGTCACCGCCGGCGCTCCACCCTGAAGCGCCAGCACCTCAGTCGTACTCGTCATCGCAAGCTCCTTTACACAATAATCGTCATCGTCCTCGCAGTCGTCATCAAGAACGATAGATCCACGCCGCCCTCATTCCCAGGCGAACAATACTTCCTCAAGTACCATCTCATACTTGTGCTATTTGACCACAAGAAATACGCGAAAGTGATCTCGTTTACGCATGTATACACCCCTCTTCCAGGATTGGGGGAAGGGTCGGGTGCCAGCCCCGAAGCAACCGGGG
>JAKIYB010000003.1:10964-27782 GCA_022708765.1 Armatimonadota bacterium
AGACGCGCAATCGCCCCGCTTCACCGTTTCACTCGCTCCAGCAACCGCCGTGCATTCCCGCCTAGGATCAGCCGCTTAGCCTCCTCGCTGATCTTCGCGCCCGCCACCTTGCCGGGGTGCGGGGTCATGCTGTAAAAGTTTGCGTCGCTGCCCCAGGTGAGCTTCTCCGCGCCCACCGCCTCCACCAGGCGCTCCCACAGTCCGCGCGGGGTGCGGCTCATCGTCGGGTCAAGGTAGACATTGGTAAACTCGCGCGCCAGCGCGATATACGTTTCCTCGGCCAGCACGCCGCCGTGACCAAGTAGGAAAGCCGCCTCCGGATACCGCGGGGCCAGCGCGCGCGTGTCCTCAAAAGTGGGGGCGTCGCCCCAGGTGTGCAGCAGCACCGGCATGCGGCGCTCGTTGGCGAGGTCGAGGGCGGCCGCGTAGCCGGGATCGGTATAGCGATAGCCGTTTGAGTTATGGAGTTTCAGGCCGACGAATCCCTGGCTCACGCGCAGTTCCATCTCCCGCCGTGCCGCGTCCGCGTCGCCCGGCCAGAGCGTAACATAGCCGAGGATGCGACCGGGGAAGGCACGCATCGCCGCCAGCACCTCGTCATTACCCTCGGTGGCATCCCACGACATGCAGTGCGTGTGGCTGACTACCGCGCAATCCACACCGATACGATCCATGGTCCGTATATGCGTCTCCACCGACAGGTCCGCCGCCGGCACCGTGCACCGCCCGAGATGACCGTGCAGGTCAACCACCTCAACGTCCGACAGCGGCTGCCCCTGGCGGACCCGGTCCCACAACATGCTCATCGCTGTACCCCCTGTATCAAGCGGTCGAGATTGCCGGAGCCGATGAGCCGCTTCTCGTCATCGGAAATGTCCGCATACATGAGCTGCGAGATATGCCCGGCCATATCAACGTCGGGATAGCCGGTGCCGAAGAGCAACCGCCGCGCGCCAACCGTCTCCACGCACTGCTCGATGCCACGCTGCACGATGTAATTCGAACCGATGGAAAGGTAAACATTCGAGCAGGCTTCCAGCAACGGCAGCAGGATGCGCTGGGAGCGATAATCCGCGCCGATGATAATCAACGGCAGCGTGGGATAGCGTTCGGCCAGCGCCGCCACGTCTTCATACGACAGCTCGCTCGTTTGGCACAGCACCGGCAGGCGCCGCGTCTGCAGCGCGGTGAAGAGGCGGTCGCAGCACCACGGCGCCAGCGACCAGTAATCCTGGCGCGGGCGAATGACCACCGCTCCGGCGCCCTGCGCGATCGCCTCGCTGAGCTGCAGGTGTTCGGGAGCTAGGTCCCGCGCGCTGTTCGGCGCGACAATCGGGCAGGGCACCAACCGCGGATTCCCCGCGCATGCCGTGAACAGATGGTGGTTCGACCAGGGGATATCAATCACCATCGTCGCCGGCAGCGTTCGCACCAGCGCCCGCTCAACACCAACGCTGTCCATCTCCCCCAGCAGCGTGTCCGCCGATAACAACTCCGGACAGCCCGGCGTCGCGCTGCCAAATCCGCACTGCACATCAAAGAGCGCAATGGTCATGGCTGCTCCTTTCCCCAATCATCATCGTCATCGCACTGTTACCTTTTCACCCCGTCACACCAACTTCGGATCCGTCACCCGCACCGCCGCCATCTCCCGCTTCCGGTAGGTGGATTTCTCGCGCAACTCCGCCAAGAGCGCGTCATACGCCGCGCGATCCACCGGCAGCGCCACCTCGCGCCCGGTAGTGCCGGACAGGGTGATGGCGTTCGCCAGTTCCAGCGACGCCAACCCGGAGGCCGCGTCGCACCACAATGGTTCGCCATGCAGGATATGCCGGGCAAAATTTTTCAGCACCAGCGACTGCTTGGGCGCTTCATTCACCGCGCTATCACTGATTTCCTCTACCGGCGGCTTCGCCCACACCTCACTGGCCGCGCGCGCGAACTTCCCCACCCCTTCGGGATAACGCAGCATGCGCAACCGTCCACCGCGACAGCGCACGGCGCCCCGCTCGCCGATCACCTCCAGCACACCGCCATCCGGTGGTTCCACCGTCGAGCAGTGGATGTAACCGCTGCCGCCGTCGGGATAGCGCAGCAGCGCCTCAGCCGTGTCTTCGACCTCGATATCGTGCAGGCGCGTTTCCGCCCGCCCGTATAGCGACGACGGCAGGCCTCCGACCAGTGCGAAAATATCCAGTAGGTGCGCCGCCTGATTAAGCAGCACGCCGCCGCCTTCGCCCCGCCACGTCGCCCGCCAGGGGTTGGAATCGAAGTAGTATTGCGCGCGGAACTCCGGCACCACCAGCGCCGTGCGGAGAATCGGGCCGATGCCCCCGTCGCGCGCGAAAGCGATGGCCGCGCGCATCGCCGGATCAAAACGCCGCTGGAACATCACCGCGAAGGCGACGCCGTGCTCCCGCGCCGAGGCCAGCATGGCGTCGGCGGCGCTGACCGTCTCCGCCAGCGGCTTCTCGCAAAGGACGTGCAGGCCGGCTGCCATGCAGGGGAGCGTAATCATTGCATGCAGCGGGTGCGGCACCGCTACCAGCACCGCGTCGGCACAGCCGGCGGAAAGCAGCGCATCAACATCGGTGAAGGCGGGAACGTCAAAGCGTGCGCCCACCGCTTGCACGGTATCCTCGTGGGTATCGCACACGGCCGTTAATCGCAATTCGGGCACGCGACCGATGCTCGCGCAATGTCCCTGCCCCATGGCGCCGGCGCCGATCACCGCGATGCGCAGCGGTTCCATCATTGTTGTTCCCCCTCTTTTATTGCGCGTATCGGGTAGCGCTGATAGGGCACCAGCACCGTCCGCTCTGTCACCGCTTCCTGCCCGATGAGCGCCTGCAGCAGTCGCCAGGCTTCCGCTCCCACCAGGTCCGGCTGATGGGTGTAGGCGCTGTCTTCCAATCGTTGGGCCGTAACTCTTCCCTCGACGATGTCGGTAGAGATGAGGTGAAAATCACGCTTGGCAACAAGCCCTGCGCGTTCGGCTTCCGCCAGCACTACCTCCGCGTAACCGATGCCATCGGTAATAAACCCGTCCCAGCGCTGTCCCGCCGCGAAAGCGTTGCGTATCTGTATGTCTAAGCGCGGGCCATCCGGCGCCAGCGTGGAACCCACCAGTACCCGCGCGGCCTGCGCTGCCACCGCCGCGGTAAAGCCGTCGGCCATCCGGGCGTTGGCGTCGCAGGCGCGAAAATCATCCACCAGCAGCAGCGATTTACAGCCCAGCGCCGCTAACTCGCCTACCACCTGCCACATCAGACCATCATGATCGGCATGCACGCAGCCCGCTTGCGGCCAGCGAGCTACCGGGAAGTTCTTATTCACAATGACCGTGGGAATGCCCGTCTCCAGCACGCGCTCGATGTGCGAGGTATCAAAATCGCTCTGCAGGATGAGCATCCCGTCCACACGCCCCTGGGTGATGACCTTTAAATAACGGTGATCGTCGGAGCGGAAAAGCGCGAGGAGGTGGTAATCGTCCGGCTCCATCGCCCGTGCCATCCCGCGCATCATCGTCTGGTAAAAGCCGTTGAAAACGGAATCGTATGACGGCTGTAGCAGCCCCACGGTGTAGCTCTTCCCCTCCACCAGTGCTCGCCCCACGAAGCTGGGGGTATAGCCCATCTCCCGCGCCAACCGCTGCACGCGCAGCCGCGTCGCCTCGGACACGCGCGCCCCCGGCACGGGGTTCAAGGCGTGCGTCACCGTCGTCAGACTTACACCCGCCGCCCGCGCCACGTCCTGCCGAGAGATTCGTCCGTTTTTCGCCACGACTGCTCCCGTCCAAGTATTGGCCGAATACCTTCCCGTGCCGTCATATTTCCGTATCATCTCCCCTCCCCATGCAGGGGGAGGAGTCTGGGGAGAGGTTGCCAATTTTTCGCCACAATCCCTCCCACCAAAAGGTGCCAACTCGATTAAGCAGTGTAGCGCACGATTCGAGTATTGTAAAGTAGATTCTTTGGAAAACTCGAATAATCATTTCATCGGAAAGAAACAAAGAGGATTTCTCTCTACTCCGACGAAGAACAACCTCAATCACCAGGCGCCAGCTTCCGGCGCCGGACAGGACGCTCGCATGATTGATATCCACCTGCACATCGGCCGCCTCTACCTGTCGGAGAAAGGCCCGCTCACCGCCCGCCACCTGCTGAAGCTGATGGACAAACACGGCATCGAGCAAGCCTGCCTGCTGCCGATGGAAAACCCGGAATTCACCAGCTTCTACGTGACGAATGAAGAAGTATTGCGCGCTTGCAAGCGCCATCCTGATCGCTTCATTCCCTTTTGTAACGTGGATCCCCGCCGCGAAGGCCCGTTGCGCGGCATCCTCGAGTATTACCGCGACCTCGGCTGCAAGGGCTTCGGCGAGGGCATCGCCGCGCTGCCCATTGACGATCCGCGCTGCGTGGAGATGTATGCCATCTGCGGTGAGTTCGGCTGGCCGGTCATCCTCGATATCATGGGCGTTGCCAACATTGATAACGTGGGCTTCCCCCGGTATCAGCGCATGCTGCGCGAGCTGCCTGATACGAACTTCCTCGGCCACGCCATGCACTTCTGGGCGGAGATTTCCGGCGATGTCACCGCCGACCAGATCACCCGCTATCCCAAAGGCTCCGTCACCCCTGGCGGCACCGTGCCGATGATGCTGAAAACGTATCCCAACCTGTTCGGCGATATCTCCGCCGGCAGCGGCTACAACGCGCTCACCCGCGACCCGGAATTCGGCTACCGCTTCCTGGAGGAGTTTCAGGACAAACTCGTCCTCGGCACCGACATCTGCCGCCTCGACCAGGACATGATGATCGTACCCTACCTGAAGAACGCGCTGGCCGCCGGCAAAATCACCCGGACCGCTTTCACGAAAATCACCCGGACGAATGCGGAAGCCATCCTGCACATGACATAATTCGTGGAAATCAGCGCGGTGCAGGCGCTGAAACTTGTCGCCCGTTTTCAGGGGAGAACGATCTCTCCATTTTCGTGTCTGAGCAACCACTTCACCATCATGATGGGAGGACTGCCTGATGTGCCGCCTGCTGATTTACGTTCTCATTGCCGGATTCTGCGCCCTGTCGGCACTCGCCGCTCCTCCCCTGCAAACATTCACCATTAGAGACCACTTGCGGCATCAGTGGTCGGATGAACTCGTTCACTTTGATATCAACTACGTTGGCAGCATGCCGCGCGCGCTGACACTGACGGACACCGCTGGACAACCCGTGCCCTGCCAGTTCAGCGGGCTGTCACGGAAAAACGGGCGAGTCACCGGCACCGTCTGGACAGTGGTATCGCTGCCGCCCAAGGGCCAAACGACTTTTCACCTGCGGTCGGGGAAATTGCTCGCCACAGGATTGACAGTGCGCCAACAGGGAAATGAGTACCGATTGGCCAACGAGTGCCTGGCAGTGCGCCTGCCGAAGTTGCCTGGCATTTTAAAAAAGCCGGTCGCACTGGCCAAATTGCCCGCACCGCTGCTGGCGGTGACTTCCGCTGGCACGGACACCTGGATTGGCACGGGAGCCTGGGTAAATGAAGATCAGCCGCTCCTGGTGAAGGAGGCAACGACCACCATCGTTGAGCAGGGGCCGGTGCGCGTCACCGTGCGTTACCGGCTCATTTTCACCGATGAGCGTTTCTACCAGGCGGATATCACGTTGGGCGCCCGGCAGGATGCCGTGCTCTTCAACGACGAGACGACTGTAGATGCGCCCACTGCGGCTTTCCGCTTTGCCTTTCAGTCAGGCTTCAACGCCGACAGGATATACTGGCGCAATAACTATTTTGCTGATCCGGCAAAAGGCTTGACGCCCGGTGCCATTGACTTCACCAAGGCACAGGTACTCTGTACCATGCGCCCGTGGAGTTTCTGGTGGAATAAAGACCTGACTGCCTGGGCAGGCTTCTATAAGGAGGGGGCGGAGCCGTTCGTAGGCATCATCACACTGCGGCCGTCACGCTGGAGCCCCTTTGGCTGGGACGGCGCCGAACGCACAGGCATCCCCATCACCGCGCGCCCGGACGGGCAACTGGATATCACTCTCGGCTTGCTCGCCCAGACAGTGAAGCAGACTGACCCCTCAACGCTCACCGCGAGCGAGAAAGTGGCGGCGGAGTATTCACAGGGGGCGCTGGGCGGCGGCGCGACTGTCGTGCCGCTGCACCGCGAATTAGCGATCACGGTCGGCAAGGCTGCCGAGCATGTGACGAAGGACGACACGAAGGCGAAACTGCGCCATCAACTCATCAAATACAGTGAGTTCCCCCTTGATGAGGTGAAGGATTACGGCTTTGACTATACACCGGCACAACCCGATCGGCAGCATCCCTTTCTGCTCTTCACCCAGGCGGATGTCGGGCGGGTGCGGCGACAAGCGAAAACCATACCGTCGGTACAGACCGAGTTCGCGCGAGTGAACGACTACCTGAACCGCTGTGGCGGGGACAACCTGGTCAAGAAAATTGAACAGCAGCCGGATGGCTGGAAAGCCTTCTACCGCGAAAACTACGTCGGTAACGGCCTGTACGAAGTGGTGCCCACGGGGTATCTCGCCTCGGATGAGAAGAAGTTCGGTATCATGCTGGCAGCAGCGGTGAAGGGATTCGCCGGCGAGGCGATGGATATCTTCCTGGAAACCCCTACCCGCGCATGCATCGGAGGGTACGGTCCCTGGTTCAGTTGGAACTGGCTGCGCCTGCTCCATGCCTACGACGCCATCGCCGATTCCGGTTACCTGACGGTGGACGATAAGAAATACATCGAAGCCGTGCTCGTATTCGGATCACATTTCCAGGCACATGCGGATTACTGGAACACCGAGCGTGGATTATGCAGCGCCAACCCGAATATGACCAGCATGATCCGACTGCCGCTGGGGCTAATGGCGCTGTTTCAGGACGGCCATCCGCTTTCGGTACGCTGGCTGGTCGCGGCAGAGCAAGAGTTGCAGCATGAATTAAAAGAGTGGGTCGCACCGGGCGGTGCATGGACCGAGAACCCCGGCTACCAGGCGGCGTCGCTGGACGGGATGCTGCTGCTCGCGCAGGCGTTGAAGAATGTCACCGGTCGCGACTACTTCGCCGACCCGCAGTTCAAGGCGACGATGGAGTATTACGGATTCATCCTTACGCCGCCGGACCTACGCTTCCCGCCGAACAAAGCCGCGGGAGCGAAGTCGCCCATGACGCTACCGAGCATCGGCGATGGCTTCTCCGGCTACATCACCACCTACAACGGCTGGATGGCGCAGGCGACCGTGAAAAGCGACCCGGCCTTCAGCGCACGCCAGCAGTTCTACTGGAACGCGCAGAATAACTATCCTTCCGGCGGCGGCCGCGCCCAGGGGTATACGCTGGCGCTCACAAATCCGGAGTTGCCGGCTGCGGTACCGGAGACGCTCAGCCGTCCGCTGCCCGGCTTCGGCAGCGTGCTGCGCACCTCGTGGACCGATCCGCTGGCCAGCTACGTCGCTCATCGCGGCGGCTTCTGGCCTACCCTCGGCCACTGGCACTACGACTACAACGAAATCGTCTACCATGCCAAGGGTGTGCCGCTGTGCGTAGATTTTGGCAACTGCTATGCCCCGGTGCAGCGCTGTGAGCCGTTCTATCACAACACGGTCAGCTTTGACCTGGATAAGTCCTCACGCACCGGCAAGTGGGGCGTGTGGGAGAACAAAGATGCCGATGCGCTGGATGTGCGCAGCCTGCCCCGCACCATGGACTACTCGACCGGGCGTTCGAATGGCAGCGGCGGGCAGCGGAATGACCGCTATCTGCTGCTGGTAAAATCCGACGACCCGATAGGCGCCAACTACCTGGTCATGCGCGACATGACGCGCGACGGCCAGCCCAACCAGGAGTTCTTCTGGAACCTCTGGTGCCTCTCCAAAGAGCCGACCGTGAACGGCAATATCATCCACTTCCCCGGCCAGTTCGGCGTGGATTTGGATGCCCACGTGCTGGCGCCGGCTGCCCCGCAAGTCACCACCGACCACTGGGCGTGGAAAGAGCAGATTTATGTCTGGGGCTGGTTCAGCGAAGAGCAATACGGCGTCCACGTGCGCAAGCAGGGGTCGACGGATGACTTCTTCACCGTGCTCTATCCCCGCGCGGCGAAGCAGGGGCCGGCGAAGGTGACCACCCTGGCGCAGGGGTGCGCTGCGAGCGTGCAGCACATGGAAGGCACAGACGTGGTGCTCCTCTCACCCGGCAAGGCCGCAGCCGTGACCGAGGGGAACGTGCAGCTTGCCGGCGAAGTCGCCTTCGCCCGTACCTACCAGAACGGCACGCTCCGCCTGGCGGTTATCAAAGGTACGGCCACCGCCGGCATCGGCGCCTGGGTGCTGACGAGCGACGGCCCCACCGCCATCGAGGTGAACGGCTCCACCCTCACCGGCGAAAGCAACGGTGCGGCGCATACCGCACACATCGCCACGCCGCCGACCGTGCACGCCGTCACCGCCACCATAGACGGCAAGCCGGTCATCGTGACACTTAGTAACGGCGTCCTGACCTTGAACCTTCCGGCAGGGAGCCATACCTTCAGCATCAACGGACAGTAGACTGCCAATGCGAATATCGCCCAAAAAGAGGCGCCGGTCGTATCGGCAGCGAAGAAAACCGCTGGGAACGTAATCACGTATGCATGCACAGTAAGGGGGCGGTATGACCAGACAGATCATCTGGGATCCCACCGAAGACCCGACCGACCGCGGGGATAACGCCCGCTTCCGCCGCTATGCCGAGCAGGCCTTGGCGCTGGGCGCCACCCATGTGGTCATTAGCCGGCTGCCGTTGAGCTTCTGGCAGCTCGAAGACCCGCGCGACCCGCACCCGGAATGGGCATCGTGGCCGGTGTGGTCCATGGTGCAGCCCTCCCTCTTCAAGGTGGCGGTGCCGGCGGCGCTGGAGTCGTGGCTGCCGAAGGATGAAGCGGAGCGCAACCTGGCACTGCTGCGCGAGCGCGGCGACATCCTGCGCGAACTGGGCCTCCACGCCGCCTTCTATGGCAATGACCCGATGTGGCTGCCGGAAGGCGTCTACGAGGCGCATCCCGACTGGCGCGGCGCCCAGGCGGAGTTGCTGCGACTGGCGCGCCTGCCCTACTTCAGCCCGTGCATTGACCACCCTGAGGTACTGGCAATGTACCGCTGGGCAATGGCGGAAGTGTGCCGCGCCGTGCCGGAACTTGACCTTTTCTCCGTCTTCACCAATGACTCCGCCGGCGGCGTCTGCTGGTCAAATTCCTACCCCGGCGACAACGGCCCCAGCGCCTGCAAGCATCGCCCGCGGCACGAGCGCATTGCCGGCTTCCTCACTGCCATCCAGGACGGCGCGCGCGACGCCGGCATCGAGGTGGCGGCGCAGATCACCGGCTTCGTCCACTATCCTGAACTGCACCTGCGCATGGGCGCGAATCAATACGTGGACGGCAAAGACGCGCAGGGGAAGCTCTGGAGTTCCGGCATTCTGGGCAATAGCTGGTTTGCCAATCACGTCTACCCCTCGGTAGGCGTGCCGAAGGTCTTCACCTTCCTGGAGGAAACCGAGCGCGCGCTGACCGCCGACACCGACCGCGTGCTGGTCACCTTCGGCCCAGGTGTGGAACCGCTGCTCATGGACCTGTATCGCGCGTTCCGCGAGCAGCCCACCGGCGGGCCGGCCTCGTAGGAGAGGAACATGCGGAAAAACTACTCGACGTCTGGCAGCGCGTCGAGCGCGCGGTGGAAGGCGTGCGCCACGTGCGCAGCTACGGCTACGCCAGCCTGCTGCTCTGTGGTCCGGCGATGATGCGCTGGCTCACCATGCCGCTGGTGCCCAACCTGGACCGTCTCGACCCTGCAGAGAAGGCGCTTTATCAGCGGTTCCGCGTGGCGAAGACGCCGGTCGAAGCGGACAGCTACCACGCTATCCTTGGCACGCCGGGCGTCACCGGCGCCGCCGCCGCGTGGATGGCCCGTAACGCCCTCGCCGAAGCGATGACCCGCGCCGGCGAAGCCGCCACCGGCGCCGAAGCGCTCATCCCGCATGCCGTCTCCAATGAGGCGCGCGCCGAACTGGTCGCGTTAAGTTATAGCCTGAAAGCCTTCGCCTGCGTCATCCAGAGCAGCCGCAATATCCTGGAATACGAGGACACCCTCGCCACCCGCGGCCGCTATGACGAGGAGGTGACCTGGCGCGACTACACCGGCACCTACCAGATCAGCCGCGGCGGCCATGAACTGCGCCTCATCGCCCGCGCCGAGTTGGACAATATGTATGCGCTGGCGAAACTCATCGAGGAAGCCCCCGCCCCCATCATCGCCATTGCCGCCACGGCCGGGCATGAAAGCACCTTCGCCTTCGGCCCCGACCTCCCCGCCCAACTCCGCGAAAAAGCCCGCATCATGCTCGCCCACTGGCACGAATACAACGAAGACTACCCCGCCCCCTTCGAAGTCCAGCGCCGCCAGACACGCGAATGGGGGGATGAACGCCCGTAATTCTCACGCATGCAGACCCGCTTGTTGGTAGTGCGCCACGCAGGGAATCGGAGTGGCGCAGCACCAGCGGTGCTGCTTGTTCTCGAAGTCGCTCAGTAAAGCGGTGACAGACTGCGCATTACCCTCCATGCGAGCACACTCGAAGCGCATTCCACTTCGGCACTGCTTGCCCAGTCGCTCCTCGCATCTCCACAGTAATGCGTTGCCTCCTCTGAAAATCCATGTCTATCGCCTGACAATGCCTCCGAAATGGGGACAGCAACGCATTTCTCGCTCATACGCGCGTGTCCAGGGAATACATGCCCGGAAATGCGTTGCTGTCCCCATTTCGCGTCCAGAGTGTCGGTCACCACCAAACAGTATTTTCAATCCTGCGAGGGTGCCGCCGCCATGGACAACAAGGCAGCATTGACTGATTGTCACCGACATACCCTCCACTACGGAAATACCTCTATCCTGTCAAAAGGAAAGAAGCGCAATGTCGCTTTGCCTTTGATGTTCTTCAGCGGTACATCCGGCAGCAGTTCGCCCGTTTCCGGATCGCTCCATGCGTGACTGTCAAATGATTCCGCGCGGTTATCGCCCAGCACGAAGCAGGCATCGTTTGGAATACGGTAGCCCTTGCCATACCCGGCATGACCGCGGGGAGGCCAATCATAATCTGGAACGGCATGCGGATCGGCGATCTGCCGGCCATTGATAAAGATGCCGATATTACGCTGAATCCAAATCGTCTCCCCGGGGAGCCCAACCACGCGCTTGATATAGTCAACATCGCTGTGCGGTAGCCCCATCATCTCTGCCAGGGATGGCATGGAGAACGTAATGATATCCCCGCGCCGTAGTGGCGAGAAGCGATAGTAGAGCTTGTTCGCCACGATTTTATCATTGACTTCAAACGTGGGACGCATGCTCTCCCCTGGGATGAAATACGTGGTGAGGAAAAACGTCCGTAATGGTCCGATGACGAATAAGCCGATAACCACCAGCCATGCCAGCGGTACCAGAGCGATATACGTCCCTGGTGCGCGCGCCTGACGTACCCGTGTGCCCGCCAGTAAGTCATGCAGACCGCGCTTTTGGGGGTGCAGAGACAACACCAGCAGATTGGCGAGCGTGAAGGCAACGAAGGTACTAGCCACCGCCAGCCAGCATGTCCGCCAGAAGGCACGGCCGTAGCTGATCGGCGCATCCGTTACGCGCTCCAGCCGTAAACCGACTAAGCGCTTCCCCCACGTCGGACGCCCGTATGCCTGCAAGGAGAAATAGATGATTGGCGCGAGCACGCCCGCGAGGAAGAATGCGATCCACACCCAGCCATCAACTATCTGGAGTGCTTCCAGCAGTGAGGCAGTCACGGCAATAACCAGCAGCAGCAAACCAATGAGCAAGTGATCGAACAGCAACGCGGCAATCCGCACCCACAATCCCGCGGGGGTATCACCTTCAGAACGTCCATTGGCGCGTTTAAGCGAAATGAGAATCCCAATGGAACTGACCACCGCAATCACGACGAAAGGGGTCACAAGTAGAGGAACTGAACCCAGATTCATACCATCCTCCTGATTACCTGCCAAATAAACAGGTTACACCTCCGCCCCATCCTTGCTCAGCGCCTCATCGAACGCCGTCGGCGGCGCGCGAATAGCGTACCGCGCGACCAACTCCGGAAGTGACCGTACCGCAAAGCATGGTGCATTAAAAATATCGCTTTGCGCGAGTGCTGTCCAGTAACCCGTTGACAGGCAAAGGAAGCATGATATACTGGGTTTAATAAAGGCGACGAGCAAACAATCGCCAGACAAAATCGTCGTGTGCAAAGGAGGCACCCTTTATGCTCCCCACGTTCTCGCGTCCGCGAGGGTTTACCCTCATCGAGTTGCTGGTCGTCATCGCGATCATCGCCATCCTGGCGGCGATCCTCTTCCCGGTCTTCGCCAAAGCGCGCGAAAAAGCGCGCCAGAACACCTGCCTGAACAATCAGCGACAAATCGTGCTGGGCATTCTCATGTATGTTCAGGATCACGAAGAAACACTGCCGTTGGCGAAAGGTTGGAATGGGGAGATCGGCGCGAACTACGGCATCACCGGAAAAAGCTGGGATTGCCCGACCAGTTCGCGCATCGGTTCCTACACGAACCCCGACTACTTCTACGTCGCCGGCTCGTTCCTCTCCGGCATCGCGCTGGGCGACATCTCCAAACCGGAACGCGCGCCCGTCATTGTGGACCTGAAAAAAGGCGCGAACGCGGTGCCGTACGTCAACGACAACGGCGAGAACGATCCCGACATCGCGGCGGCCCAGGTGGAAACCCGCCATAACGGCGGCGCGAATTTCGCCTTCCTTGATGGTCACGTCGCCTGGCTGCCGCAGCGACACATCTCCGCCGCCACCTTCATGTATAGCATGGGGCGCGGCGGCCTCTTCAAGCCGCCGATGCTCGGTACGGTGATGAGCTGGTATGCTTCCCATCCCAACGGCTTCAGCGCGGTGGATTTTTACTCTCTGCTGGTACAGCAGACGGGCTTTTCCGAGCTGAACCGCGTCATCGGCGGCGCCCGCGTGGATGCCAGCACCACCCTGCATACCGCCACCACCTCCTCCGGTGGCGATAACCGGAATCTGATGCCGTCATGGCTTGATAAAACGCAGTCGTTGCCGGATTCGCAAATCCGCACTATCCTGACCTTCTGGAACTACTGCTTCATGTGGGGTCCCGGCGGCGGGTACTTCACGCCGATCAACGGCACAAATGGTTACGGCACGAAATCGAAAACCTTCGACCTGACGCTGGTGCCGAATACCGACGGCGACGCCAAAGAAATTGCCCTGGGCTGCGTGCGCGGCCGCCCCAGCTACAATACCGCCTACGTGCAGGTGAATAAAATCACCGTGGGCGCCGGCGCGGAAGCCAAAGAGTATACCTTCGACGCCAAGTGCAACCTGAAAATTAATCACTGGGATGATGTGGGCGTCATCCTCTTCTTCGTCCCGCTGAAATACAATACGCCCATTACCTTCAATATCACCGCGTACCAGAGCGCGGGCGACAGCGGCGATACCCTTCAATACGTCGGGGTCTGGTTCATGACGGAAGAATAACACCCAACGGTTTCGTTATACCGACGGGCATGGCGCATGCGCCATGCCCGTCGGCGTTTTCCGAGAGGAAATTCTCGTCCTGCTGCGAATCCAACATATAATCATCATGCGGGAGTTGTACCATGCGCGTCCTCACCACCGAAGAGATCCTCGCCTGCGCTCGCGGCATGCGCCAGGCCAGCGAGACGAACCTTGGCCTCGAACTTCAGCGCTTCTCCGAGGCCGAAGCCGCGTTTTACGCCTACAGCGAGGGCGCCACCGTGCGCGCCCGCTGTACGGCGGGGGTGGCGGTATGCGTCGAGACGGATAGCGACCGGCTGGACGTCTCCCTGCGCCTGGGCGTCGGCGCGCGGGCCTGCTCGTACGTGGACCTGTATGTGGATGATCTGTTCGTGGGCACCGGCGGTTCGCTGGAGGCGCGCGAGACGATTGAGGCATCCTTTCAGTGGCCGACTGACGGCACGCGCCGCGTGGCGCTCTATCTTCCCCACTGCCGGCAAGCCGGCATCGTCGCGCTGGCCCTGGCGGACGGCGCGTCGTTCACCCCCTCTGCGCGCCCAGTGCTGCTTGCGCTCGGTGACTCCATCACCCAGGGTATGGATTCACCGCATCCCTCACTCACCTGGCCGGCGGTGGCGGCGCGGGCGCTGAATCTCGACGTGCATAATTGCGGCATCGGCGGCCATGTCTTTGATGCCGACGGCCTGCCGGAGCGCCCGGTCGAACACCCCGCCCTCGTCACCGTGGCCTACGGTGCCAATGACTGGAATCAGGGGCGCTCGCCGGAATATGCTCGCCCATATCTCGCCCGCGTGCGGCAACTCTACCCGACAACGCCGCTAGCCGTGCTGGAAACCATCTGGTGGGAAGGCGGAGAAACGGTGGAGAAGCATGGCCTGACCTTCGCCGCGTATCGCACGGCGCTGGCCGCCATCGCCGCCGAGTTCGCGGTGGACGGTCTGCTGCCCATGCCGCGGCTGCTGCCGCCCGGCCCGGCATTCCTCGCCGACAGCGTCCACCCCACCGCCGCCGGGCATGTCGTCATGGGACTGAACGTTGCCGGGCAGGTGTGTCAACTCGTGCGGGTGTAGCAGCTCATCGCCTGCTGGAACAGCGTGTCCGCGTGCGCGATCAACGTGCCGCAGTCCTCCGCCGACAAGGGCTGACTGAAGAGATATCCCTGGAAGCGCTGGCAACCTTGCTGCTGGAGTCCTTCAAGCTGCGGCAGCGTTTCCACGCATTCGGCCACCAGCGCCAGGTTCAGCGCGTGGCCCAGCACGGTGATCGCCTGCACGATCGCGGCGTTATTGGGATCGGTGATGATGTCGTGAATGAACGTACGGTCTATCTTCAGCGTGCTGACCGGAAAACGCTTGAGATAGCCAAATGAGCAATAGCCGGTGCCGAAGTCATCAATGGCGATACGCACGCCGAGATCGCGCAGTTGCCCCAGCGTATCAATGGCGTAGTCAATATCCTGCATCGCCGTGCTTTCGGTGATTTCCAACTCCAACGCACTGGGCGCCAATCCCGTAGCCTCCAACGTTTCACGTACCGACTCCACGATGTGCCGGCGCTCGAACTGACGAGCGGAGAGATTCACCGCCATCGTCACATCAAACCCGCTGCGCTGCCAGGCGGTGAGCTGCGCGCAGGCGGTGCGCAGCACCCAGTCACCGATCGGTTCAATAAGCCCGGTTTCCTCGGCGACCGGGATAAATTGCGCCGGAGACACGTCGCCCAGCACCGGATGGCGCCAGCGCAGTAGCGCTTCCACTCCAAAGATGCGCCGTGCGACCATGTCTACCTGCGGTTGGTAGAGCAGATACAACTCGCCGGTCTCCATCGCTTTGCGCAGTTCAGCCGCGAGCATGTGGCGCTGAGCCAGCATCTCGCCCATCTCGGCGGAGAAGAAGCAGTATGTGTCGCGCCCCTGTTCTTTGGCGCGATACATGGCGATATCCGCGCCGCGCAACAGCGCATCCACGCTGGCGCCGTCTTCGGGCGCGATAGTAATGCCGATACTGGAGGAGATATACAATTCCTGCTCGTCAATAGTGAAGGGACGGCTGATAGCCGCCAGCAGGCGCAGAGCGGTAATTTCGGCGTCGAGCGGCGAGTTATGCAGGTGCGACAGCATGATGAGGAATTCGTCGCCGCCCATGCGCGCGACCGTATCACTTTCCCGCACACACTCAGACAGCCGGATACCCACCGCACGCAGGAGTTTATCGCCGATGCTGTGACCCAGCGTGTCGTTGATTTCCTTGAAGCGATCCAGGTCGAGGAGCAGCAGTGCGATAGCCCCTCCCTCACGCTGCACGTGCGCCAGTTCGCGCCCCAGACGATCGGCCAGCAGAAAACGGTTGGGCAATCCCGTCAACTCATCATAATAGGCAAGGAAGTTCAAACGCTCCTCGGCGCGCATGCGCGCCGTGACGTCCATGAAGACGGTGGCGAATTGCCCGGGGCGCGGCGAATAGGCCAGCACCTCGTACGTGCGAGCTAATTCGCCGGACTCCAGTACGAAGTGCTCCGGTTCGCCGGTCAGCGCCACGCGGCCGTAACGCGTCACCCATTCCACTTCCAGTGTCGGCAGCGCCTCCAACGCCGTGCGGCCCACGATCACTTCCGCGCGTAATCCAGTGAGCGCCTCAAAGGCCGGATTCACTTCCAGAAATCGGTAGTCTACCGGTTCGCCGGCGTCGTTACAGATGATCTCGTGCAGCGCGAACCCTTCGGACATGGAGTTGAATAACTGCCGGTACCGCGTCTCCTGCTCCGACAACGCTTGCTGCGCACACCGGCGCTCGGTGATGTCCCGCAGCACCACCATCCAGCCAGTGGAGGCGCCGCGGGCGTTCACGAGCGCGGTCACGCCGATTTCATACGCGCGCGCGGCGCCGGTATGACGGTCTGGCTTTTCCAGCAGCGCCTCTTCGTCGGCGCGCTGTCGCAGATCGGGCAGCATGGGCAGCACCGCGCCAATCATCTGCCCCACCAGGGCGTGATACGTCTGACCGAGCAGATGCCGGGCCGCGGGATTGGCATCCACCACCCGTTGGTGCAGGTCCGCGATGATGACCCCGTGCTCCATGCTCTCCACCACCGCCGCCCGCGCCATCGGCATGATATCCAGCAGGCGATAGTGGAGCAATCCCCACAACGAGGCCAGCCCGGTGCCGATGAAGCCGAACGGCGTAAGGTCGAGATGTG
>JAKIYB010000003.1:27792-28079 GCA_022708765.1 Armatimonadota bacterium
CGGTGTCCAGCGCAGCAGGAAGAGCACGTTGCCGATGAGCGGCGCCAGCATGGCGATCAGCACCACGATGGATTGCGAACGAAAAAGCCGCGGGGCGCGCAAGAGGGCGGCGACACTCAAACCGACTCCCAGCAGCGAAAGCGAATAACCGTAACCGACATTCACCCAGTACCAGGGGCCGGGAGTCACCACCAGCATTGGTAAAGCCCCATCGGTCGCCAGGCGCGCGCCGGCATACAGCCAGTGATGCCAGCCGTCCGTCCATGCCAGCAGAAGTGTAACCATCG
>JAKIYB010000400.1 GCA_022708765.1 Armatimonadota bacterium
TCCCAAAATGCAGATTCACAACCATTCAGATAAAAAAGCGATGCATCTCACCGCACCCTCAAGCAGGCGGCCCCGTTCACGGGGCGCCGCTCGGTAACCCAGGTTCTTCAAAACCGTCCGGGTCACCGCATCTTTATTCGCCGCGTCCCTGCAGAGGGACGCCTGGCCGACAGGCCTGCCAGCTTGTCCCCCATAGCTTTAGCGACGGGGGAAGGGGGTATTTCAATGCCCGCGTCTACCCCGCCTGCTACTCGCCCACCCTCCGTCCTGTGTGTCCCATCCCTCCTCCGTCCTATCCCCCCATCATGCCAATCCTAAATCCCAAAAATCATCGCTCGGAACAAACGCCCGCTTGGCAAACATGCGTATCTTTGCTATATTACCGCCTGTACCGTGACAACCGCATACCATCCGTCTATCCAGCCCGGCGCGGAAGGGCATCTTATACTAAGTTTTTGCAAAAAAACAATCTTTTATTTGCCATGCAACCCAGCCGAAGCTCTCCACCCAAGCCCCCTTTCAGGGGGCGTTGTTCAGTAGCCTGGCTATTGAGGGCCAAGCGGGTGGCCGCACGAAAACCAATTACCCCCCGTTTTGCGAAAATGCACAAAAATAGGGGGTAACGCCGGGGGGTAACGGGGGGTAATCACCAGGTCGTGCTCGTAATCGTAACTCGAAAATGGAGGGCGAGACTCCGTCGAGCCGCACGCGTAACCAGTCGTTCCGAATGTCCGAAGGCGTTCCTCGCGTAGCCGATGCCTCTTCACGACAATTACGGATAACCTCGAGTATAAGAGTGGACGCACACGGGAAACAGAGGCGAATTATGGAGATTCCAGGCAACGTGTATTGCCATCCCCCGGAAATCGAAAATGCTGCTCGAATCTGAATGCGACTTACTCGCGCTCCCACGGCGCGGTGGAGTGGCAGGCAATAGGACGATGTTCGACAGTCGCGTTGAAGACTTCGGAGAATTCCGCGGCCATGCGCCGTTGGGTAAGGTAATCAAGCGCCTCGCGACGGCGATGAACGCGGACGACGCCGTCAGCTTGCCAACGGTGGAAATACGCGCGGAGGAAGTCGGCAATCGCTTCCGGCTTGGTCGCCCATGTGCCCGCGCCGGACCATGTCAGCAGGTGGGCGAGGACGCCTTGCTCCCCCCCGACCGCGAGGATTGGGGCTTCAAAGGGGAGGTAATCATACAACTTTGCGGGCACGGCGTCGCGCAGATACCACTCTTCACCCATCAATATGAGCAGCGCGGAAGCGGCGGCCATCATCGCGTGCACTTCACTGTGCGGTGTCTGGCCGACCAATTCGCATACATCGGCAACCGACGGGTAATCAGGATGCCGGCGCACGGCGTCGCTGTCCGCGCCGACCAGTTGGATGCGCGCGTGGGCGCGGAAGTCATCCGACTCTTTGGACAACAGCGCGGCGGCGCGCAGCAGTGGGCCGGGGTCGCGTTCACCGCCGTAGAGTATGCCGGCGTGCAGGATGGTGAAACGGTCCGAGGGCTGCGCGGGCACGGGATCAGCCCGCCACATGCCGCTGAGGATGGGTGACACAGGCCGCGCGCCCCACACCTGGCGCAGCATGGAGGTGTCGCAGGAGGTGGTGGCCAACGTCACCGCCTGTGCCTGAGCGAGAGCGCGGTAAAACCAGTGATCAGGACCACGGGTGTAGAGCAGGTTCTCCGGCAGCGGGTCGCGCAGGTCCAATACACATGGCACCTCCAGCGCGCGGGCGACCGCCATTGCGACCGGCGCCAACGAGAAGGGATTGCAGGTGGCCCAGACCAGTCCCACGCCACGGCGACGCCCTTCCTCGATTGCGCGCGCGAGGATGCTGTTGCTCCAGGCGGCAAACTCATCATGCCAGCGTGGAAAGCGGCGTAGGAAGCGCTTTGTGTGCTTCATGAGCATGCCGAGTGGACCGGGGCGGGTGCGGGTAACCTCCCGCGTCAGGGATGCGCTTTCCATGCGGCGAAACCAGCTTGGATCAGGAGTCTGGATGATGCCGTCCGGCGTGCCCTCGCGTTCAGGCGCGATTACAGTCGTTTCCCATCCGTATTCCGGCAGCCAGCGATAGAGGCCTTCAGGGCGGTGGGAGGCGACCGAAGGATGCGGCGGCACGCAGTAGGCGAGCAGCAGCGCCCGGCGTGATGGCGAAGCGGGCATGGCGGCGCGCGGCCAGCAGAAGGGGTGCGGCATTGTTGAGGGTGACGGCCTCATAGCTGCATTATAACAGGGAAGCGTAGAGGAATGCACTGCGTCAGTGATTTGTCACGCGCTGGGAAGCGCATTACAATAGCGAAGGTGACACTTTTCGCATTGCGGAGATCTCATGCCTGAGAATATCTACGAGAACGGCGCTTATTTGCGACGGAATCCGGATTGGGGCGAGGCGGAAGCGCCTTGGAAGGCGGAGCAGATTCGCACCATGATCGCCCGCCATCGTCTTGCGCCGGCAACAGTCGCGGACATCGGTTGCGGGTGCGGGGCGATCCTTGCATGTCTACAGCCGCATCTCCCGGTGACGTGCGAACTGACCGGATACGATATCTCACCGCAGGCTATCGAGTTATGCCGGACGCGGGCGAATGATCGGCTACGCTTCCAGCAGGCCGATTTCACCGTGGAAACCGGCGCGCGCGTTGATCTGGCGCTCGTGATTGACGTGATCGAGCACCTGGAAGACTATTTCTCTTTCCTGCGCGCGCTGCGCGTGAGGTGTGCCAGCGCGTTCTTCCACATCCCACTGGAGTTGTCCGCGCAAATGGCGCTGCGCGGCTCCCCCTTCTTGCGCACGCGCGAGCAGTTTGGGCATCTTCACCAGTTCAATCGCGAGATTGCGCTGCGCATACTCACGGAAACGGGGTTCGAGGTGGTGGATGACGTCTACACTGCCTGGGCAACAGACTTGCCGGCGATTTCGTGGCGGTCGCGGTTGGCACGATTGCCGCGGAAACTGCTATATCGCTTGAGTCCGCATTTCACCGCGCATTTGCTGGGTGGGTATTCGCTGCTGGTGCTGGCTCGATAAGCGCGTCAGTCCAGGCTCACCGCCGGCGGGCGTGGGGCTTCGGGTTCGACCGGCGCGTCGGTATCCGGTGGCGGTTCCTTCTCTTCGTGCTCGCCATTGGCTGACGGTGGTGAATCCCGATACGGCACGGTGGGCGGTTGCGCTGGTTGAACGGTTTTCGGCGGTTTTGCAGTTGGCGGCGGTTTGGGATATGCAGGTTCGTCAATCTCATCAGGCGGTTCCGGCAATGGTATGTATGGCGTGGTATCCTGTGGCAGTGGTGCCGGCTGAATGACCGGCGCGCGATGCGCCAGTGGGCAGGGAAGGGGCGTCGGTTGTGTATACGGGTAGTAGGCGATGACCGGACGCGGGCAGCGCGGTGTCGCCAGACCGCCTGATTCCGCACAGATCGTGCGCGGTACGAAATAGTGAATCGGGCAGAATTCCGTTGGCAGGCGCTCGGCAGATAGATAGGTCTCGACGGGATGAGGACAGCTTGGTAACGCCTGCACGCCGGTGAGACTGCACAGCGTCACTTTCATCATTCCGGGTGGAATAGGGAAATCGGCTGCCGGCAACCCACGATGCGCCGCCCGCATGAACCGCGCCCACGCCTGCGCCGGCAGCGTACCGCCCGCCACGCCGCGCATGGGCTGGTGTTGATCGTTTCCCAACCAGACGGCGGTGCTGAGAAACGGTGTATACCCGACAAACCAGGCATCGCGAAACTGATTGGTGGTGCCGGTTTTCCCGGCGGCGGGGCGCCCGATATCCGCCCGACGTCCGGTGCCCCCGGTAATCACGCCGCGCAGGCCTTCGGTGAGCATATACGCGATTTCCGGGTTCACTGTGCGCCGAGCGATTGGCTGCGCGCGAAAGAGCAGGCGATGGCCGTCACGAATTTCGCGAATGAGGATGGGACGTGTCTGCCTGCCGCCGTTTGCATAGGTGGCAAAGGCGCGCGCCATCTCCATCGGTGTGACGTCGTAGCTGCCCAGTGCGATACTCAACGTCGGTTGCAAGCGGCTGTCTATACCGGCCTTCCGCGCGGCGGCCAGCACCGCGAAGGGAGAAAGCTGTTTCGTCAGTCGCACGGCTACGCTGTTCAACGACAGCGCCAGTGCGCGGCGCAGCGTGACGCGGCCATGATAGCGCCCGCCGTAATTCCGTGGCGACCAGCCGCCGATGGTGATCGGCGCGTCAATCTCGGAGTCGTCCAGGATATGTCCGCGCTGAAGCGCCGCCTGATACACAAACGCCTTGAAGGCGGAACCCGGCTGACGGTGGGCCTGGGTGGCGCGGTTATACTGGCTTTCGGCGAAATCCGTGCCGCCGACCAGTGCGCGGATGAAGCCGGTATGCGGCTCGATGGCGACCAGTGCGCCGTTGCCCACGCCCAGGCGGCTGCCCTGGCGCACGGCGTTTCCCAGCGCCGCTTCCGCATCCTGTTGATAGGCGCTGTCAATGCTGGTGATAACGGTCAGACCGCC
>JAKIYB010000401.1 GCA_022708765.1 Armatimonadota bacterium
CTTCCCAGATATCCGGCGCCACCTCGCGCCAACCGCCGGTGGTGGCCAGACCGCTGTACCAGGCGATGGCGTTGCCCCAGCCGGCGTCATAGTCCGGATCGCCGGTATAGGCGACCATCGCCGCCCGGGCTTTCTGGGTGAAGCTGATCTGATACGGCGTCTCGTCCGGCTGCTCGTGCCGCAGCGCCGCCAGCACGCGCTCGCGAGGGGTCATACGCATTCCTCCACGGTAGGATGACAACATCTTTCGCCACGAGACAAGGGGACGCCTTCCGCGCCGGTCATTCGCAACGCTCCTTTCAGCGACAACCCCGCCTGGCGTGCGAGACTGGCCGGAGTCTCATCCCATGCCGGGGAAACTCGCCTGCGCCGTGTAGCGAATCAGCCGTTCCATGCCATCATATTTCCTCATTAATCTCCCCTCCCCACGCAGTGGAGGTAGAGGGGAGCCTGCCCCGACGATATCGGGGAGGTTGGGCGTGCCGTGCGGAAGAGCGTATTTGAATGGCATCGAGCCGTCACTCCTCCGCGCTGTCGCCCTCCAGAATGGCGTTCGTGGCGTAGAAGGGCGTCTCGGCGCGGAGGACGACGGCGAGGCCGTCGCTGGGACGGCAGTCGAGGCTGATGGGTCCGGTAGGGGTCTGCAGTACGAGGCGGGCGTAGTAGACGCCTTTGGAGAGGTCGTCAATGACCAGGTGGTCCACCCGCGCTTCCAGATAGTCAGCAAGGGTGAGAAGTAATTCGTGGGTGAGCGGCCGGTCAATGCGCAGGCGCCGCAACGCGAAATTCATCGCCAGCGCGCCGCAGGCGCCGACGGGGATGACCAGCTCGCGGCCCAGGTCATCCTCCATCACCACCCGCACCTCACCCTGTTCATCCTGCGGCGTGAAGCGGATGATCGTCAACGGGTGCAGCTCGTGCGAATCCGGCGTCATGTCGCCATTATCTTACCACAGAATGACAGCGGAAAGCTATGACCGACCGCATGGCGCGTGGGCCACGACGGCAGCGTCGCGGCCCACGCGTTCCCGGCGTTCGCTCCCCCCTCATTCTACAGGAATGGCCTTTGGCTTGCGTTCGCGAGCCTGTTCGGATTTGGGCAAGGTGACTTCCAGCATGCCGTCCGTATAGGTCGCTTTTACCTCGTCCGGCTTCACTTCCGTCGGCAGCGGCACTATGCGCTGAAAACTGCCCCAGACGCGTTCGCGGCGTAGATAACGTTCCTTCTTCTCTTCTTCCCGCTTCGTCACTTCGCCGCGAATGAGTAAAGCGTCCGTCGTCGCTTCCAGGTGCAGGTTATCTTTCGACAGCCCCGGCAATTCGCTGCGCACCACCAGCACGTCGTCGCGGTCAATCACGTCCACGCTGGGGATACGCACCGTCTCGCGTGGCTCACCTTCCGTCGGTTCGCCGAAAAATTCCTCGATAATCCGGTTCATCTCGTCGCGCAGCCGCCCTAACTCCGATACCGGCTGCCATCGCACCAGCGGTCCCATTTGATTCCTCCTCACGTGAGATGCTCCTGTTTCACCTTTCCCGCCCGGCACGCCCGCGTCATGCCAAATGCGAACAACGGTGTGGCATCTCATATTGGCGCTGGGGCATGTTTCCCCCTTGCTTTGTCCGGGTGTTTCGCGTATCCTGTCGGCAGGTGGGGCGCGCGCCCCGACGGAGGTGAGACGATGGGTTTAGGCGGATTGTCCGGCAACATGGGCCGCATGCTGATGAAACAGATGGAAGAGATGCAGCGAAAGTCCGAGCGCATTCAGGCGGAGCTCGGGCAGCAGCGCATCGAGGCCGGCGCGGGCGGCGGCATGGTAACCGCGGTGGTGAACGGTCTGGGCGAGGTGCTGGAAGTGCGCATCAAACCCGAGGTGGTGGATCCCGATGACGTGGAGATGCTGCAAGATCTGGTGACGGCGGCGCTGAACGAAGCGCTGACCCAGTCGGCAACGGTGCGCGAAGAGCGCATGGCGGAGATTACCGGCGGCCTGAACATCCCCGGCATGGGGCAGCTTCCCGGCATGTTCCGCTGAGAAGCTGTACGGAAAGTCTGCGTCGTCAGATGGCTGAGGCATCTTCGCCTGGATCGCGAAGGCAGGTCGAAAGCCTATCCAGGCTCGATTGGGTGAGGCACGCCGCCAAAGAGTCCGGTGAAGAGGACCAGCCAGGTGGCGACGGAGACTTTTCATACAGCTTCTGAGAGCGCAAACGACGACAGGGCGGGCTTCGCGCGGCGAAGCCCGCCCTCTTTGGTCAGCTTCCATACCTTCCATGAAATGCCACGCGGCCTTGTGACGCTTGCTTCACATTCATGCGTCGGGCAGCATGATAATGTGAACAGGGCAGGCGGTAACATCTTCTGCCGTCAGCACGATCATCACCAGGAGAGGGCGGCACGGACGCGATATGGCGTTGACACCGGCGGAGATGAATCAGCGCACGCTGCAGATCCTGCTGCGGCAGCAGTTGCTGAGCCCTGAAGCGGCCGAGGCTGTCAGTGAGTTGGCCATTCGCCGGCACATTTGGGTGGGACAGGCCGCTGTGGAAGCCCGGCATCTCACCGACAGCGCGCTGGCCGCAAGCCTCTCAGCGCAGTTTGATCTCCCACTGGTCGAGTTAGAGGCGCACACACCGGATTCCGACACCCTCGCCTGTCTGCCTCGCGACTTCTGCCTGCGTTATCAAGTGGTGCCCTTCGCGCGGGAGCGCGGCGTACTGCACCTGGCGGTAGCCAATCCCCTGCAGGACCTGCGCGCGGAAGCGCTGCCTCACCCGCGCGCCTTCGGCATCGTGCTGCACCTGGCGCCGCTGCGGGCGGTGCGTCAGGCTATCGAACGCTGGTATGGTATGATGGGCAAGCGCGAGCGCGGGAAAGCCGCCCCGCGCGACGTGGTGATCGCCACCGCCGCCGCGGAGGAGTTCACCACGCAACTACATGATCTGCTGGGGGCGATGCTGGAGCACGACGGAACCGACTTGCACCTGACGCTGGACATGCGACCCTTAATGCGCGTGGGGGGCGAGTTACAGCCGTTACCCTTTCCACGGTTGGACGCGGCGCTGCTGCGGCGCCTGGTGTATGCCATCTTGAGTGACGCGCAAATTGCCGCCTTCGAAGCCCATCACGAATTAGACCTGGCCTACGCGCTGCCGGAGGGCACGCGCTTTCGAGTCAACCTGTTTCACCAGCGCGGCGCGGTTGGCGCGATCTTCCGGATCATTCCCGCTGAGATACCCAGCCTGCAAAGCCTGGGCTATTCCGCCGCCGTCCAGCAGCTCGCGCGCAAGTCGCATGGGTTGGTGTTGGTTACCGGGCCGGACGGTTCTGGACGGTCTACCACGCTTGCCGCAATGATCGAGGAGATCAACCGCGCGCGTCATGCCCATATTATCACCATCGAGGATCCAATCGAATTCATCCATCGCTCGGCGAAAAGCGAAATTAACCAGCGGCAGGTGGGCGCTGATACCGCGAACTACCAGGTTGCGCTGCAGCAGGCGCTCCGCCAGGACCCGGACGTCATTCTGGTTGACCGTCTCCCCGATCGAGAGACCATCGCCGCCGCGCTGGCCACCGCGGAGACCGGCCACCTCGTGTTTGCATCGCTGCCCACGCTGGGCGCGGTTGCCACGCTGCAGCATCTGCTGCATGCCTTCCCCGTGCCAATGCACTTGCAGATGTGCGCGCGACTGGCGAATGTGGTGGAGGGAATCCTCACGCAGGTGCTGATACGCGACGAGGAGGGCGGCATCGCCTGCGCTCGGGAAATCCTCCTCGCCACCCCGGCGGTGCGCACCTGCATCCGCGAAGGAAAAATCACTCGGCTTCCCGCGCACATGCGCGGCGGCAAAGACGGCATGATGCTGCTGGAGCAATCACTACGCAAACTGCAGCCGGAACGAACAGGACGGTCAGGTTTGCGCGCGCTCCTTGCGGCGGCAAAACGCGACCATCCCGCCGCGTAGTGCCGGCCCCGACTTTCTGGTACAATACCCCCGGCGCGCGGCGCCGACGCATCCGCGCGCACGGGAACGCCATGCCGGATTACATGTATATCAACCGCACCCTTTACGCCATCGGCCGCAACTTGTTTTGGTTGCTGGCAAAGCTGTTTGGCCGGCTGCGCGTGTATGGGCGCGAGCACGTGCCAAAAACCGGCGGCGTGCTGCTGGCGGCCAATCACAGCAGCTACGCCGACCCACCGCTGGTGGGGGTGAGCGCCCCGCGGCGCATTCATTACATGGCGAAGTCGGAACTCTTCACCGTGCCCGTACTGGGCGCGCTCATCCCACGCGTCGGCGCCTTTCCCGTGCGCCGCGGCGCCGCTGACCGTCAGGCGCTGCGCATTGCCAACGACCTGTTGACCAGCGGCGAGGCGGTGGTCATCTTCTACGAGGGCGGGCGCAGCCCCGACGGACGGCTGTTGCCGCCGGAACTCGGACCGGCGATGATCGCGCTGAAAGCGGGCGCGCCCATTGTGCCCACGGCGGTCAT
>JAKIYB010000402.1:0-250 GCA_022708765.1 Armatimonadota bacterium
ACGCTCATATCCGCCGCGCCCGCATGCGCGCGAGGACAAGCCAGCCGAGAATCTCCGCCACGCGACGCATCAGTGGCGACCGCCCGCCGGTGCGGTTCAGCAACCAGGGCAGCCCGCGCAGGATGCTGCCCCCGCGCATCCAGCGCCCGCCGAATAAATTGAGAATGCGCAGCAGCAAGTAGCTGCCGATCATCCGTCGCGCAAATCGTATCATGGCGCCCCTCCGTCTGCTACGCTTTGCGCGGCATCA
>JAKIYB010000402.1:294-4497 GCA_022708765.1 Armatimonadota bacterium
GAGCAGATCGCCCATGTGGAAGACGCGGCGCACCCGCCGTGGCAGCTTACTGCCCACCTTCCGATCCGCCCAGCGCGTCGCCTTCCGCCCCCCGACGAGCGCCACCATCCCGTCCAGCGCGAACAATCCGCCCAGGACCCATCCCACCATCCGCATGACACCCTCCTTTCATGCAGACACATGTGCGATATGCCCGCGCCGCCGCGTCGGGACGCGCGGAAAACGGCACAATGGGCCCGGCATATCGCCCCGCGCCAAACGCGATTTTTCAACAGGCAGGATGCAATGGGATGGGCGGAATGGCGAATGGAGAACTGACAATCGAGAGTGAGTCATTCCGTCCTTCTTGCGCGGATACGATATCCAGGCGACACCATAGGGCTGGCTTCCACACGGTTCTGTGGATGATGCGGAGACTCTTTTGCATTGGGGCTACCCCAACGCCAGCCTTCCCCGCTCGCTCGCTCAGGGGAGAGCGGCGATTTTGGGCACGACGGACAAGTTTACACTTTCTATCGGTTAAAGTATGTGAAAGTATTCACAAAGAGAAGCAAATTGTTGTGAAATTTATCACGATAAATTAACGCTCTTTTTTCGCTTATTTAAAGGTTTTTGGGCATCAAATAGGCCGCTTACCGTGAAAAATCGCGCGATTTTTTCGCGGAAAAGCGGACAAAATGCTTGACACACCCCCGAAAGATCGTTATCTTTTTCACAAGTCAGCCCGCGGATGCCGGATGCGGTTGGGATCGGCTCATGCAGGAGCCGGCACGGCAGGCCGCCGAGCGCAGGCGCACGTCACCCCGACACCCCGCACGCGCATTCCGCATGCCTGATTCGCGCGCCGGCACGTCCGGCAGCCGGGCGTTTGAGAGCAAAGGAGGTCGCCGATGAGCGACGGGCAGATGACGCGGAAGATCACCTATGAAGGCGATCTCGACCCGCACTTCGCCGATGAGGTTGCCGCCTCCGCGCGCGGCGAGCAGTTATTTACATGCATCCAATGCGGCACCTGCGGCGGCGCGTGCCCGGTCAGCCCGTATATGGACCTGACCCCGCGCCGCATCATCGCCATGACGCGCGCCGGCTACAAGGCCGAGGTGCTGCAGAGCCACACCATTTGGTTGTGTGCCTCCTGCTACGCTTGCACGGTGGCCTGCCCGAAGGAAGTGCGCATCACCGACGTGATGTATGCCCTCAAGCAGCGCGCCATCCGCGACGGCGTCTATCCGAAACGCTTCCCGGTGCCGGTGCTGGCGCGCGAGTTCTTCCACGGCGTACTCGCCACCGGGCGCAACAACGAGCTGCCGCTGCTCATCAAGATGTATCTGAAGACGAATATCTTCAAGATGCTCGGCCAGGCGGTGATGGGCCTGCGGCTCTTCCTCACCGGGCGCATCGGCCTCAAGCAGGAACGCATCAAGGCGCGCCGCGGGGAAAAGGGCGACCTGCAGACGATCATGGCCGCGGTGGACCGTGACGCCCCGGCGAAGGGAGGACCGTCCCGATGACCTACCTGTACTATCCCGGCTGCTCGCTGAAAGGCACCGGCCGCGGTTACGAGGAATCGCTCCTCGCCGTCTTTGACGCGCTGAAGCTTCCCTGGGCGGAGATCGAGGACTGGAACTGCTGCGGCGCCACCGCCTACATGGCGGTAGACGAGGTAAAAGCCTTCACACTGGCGGCGCGCAACCTGGCCATCGCTCGCGAACAGGGCGGCGAGACCGCGCAGGTGATCGCCCCGTGCAGCGCCTGCTACCTGGTGCTCTGCAAGGCGCAGCACGTCATCCATGATTCCCCGGAGATCGGCGCGCGCATCACCAATGCGCTGCAGGCCGCACAGTTGACCTACGGCATCCACGTGCGGGTGCGCCATCCGCTGGACGTGCTCGTTAACGACGTAGGCATCGAAAAACTCGCGGCGGCGGCGACCACCCCGCTGAAAGGCCGCAAGATCGCCTGCTATTATGGCTGCCAGATCGTGCGCCCCTACGCCACTTTCGACGACCAGTATAACCCGACGAGCATGGACCGCGTGCTGGGCGCCCTGGGCGCGGAGACGGTGGAGTGGCCGCTGAAGACGCGCTGCTGCGGCGGCACGCTCACCGGCACCATCGAAGAAGCCGGCCTGCGGTTGAACTATATCCTGCTGCGCGAGGCGAAGCTGCGCGGCGCCGACGCCATCGCTACCGCCTGCCCGCTGTGCCAGTTTAACCTGGAGTGTTATCAGGACAAGATCAGCGCCGAATACGGGGCAACCCGGCTGCCTGTGCTCTATTTCTCCCAGTTCATGGGGATGGCGATGGGCCTGTCCGAGACCCAACTGGGCATGCAGCGCAATTTCGTGCCGCTGGCGGCGGTGTGAACGTAACGAGTCGAGCCGGGCTCTCGCCCTGTTCCAGACAGTGACAATTAACCCACCTGTTGAGAAGGTGAGGAGGAACGCGATATGTCAACGCTTGGACCGAACCAGGGTGACGCGGTCCGCATCGGGGTGTATATTTGCCATTGCGGCATCAACATCGCCGGCAAAGTGGACGTGGCGGACGTGACGCAATTCGCGGCATCGCTCCCCGGCGTCGTCGTGGCGCGCGATTACAAATTCATGTGCTCCGACCCCGGGCAGGAGCTCATCCAGCAGGATATCCGCGAGCACGGGTTGAACCGCATCGTGGTGGCGTCCTGCTCGCCGCTGATGCACGAGGGAACCTTCCGTCGCGCGGCGGCGGAGGGCGGCATCAACCCGTTCTTTTTCCAGATGGCCAACATCCGCGAGCACGTGAGTTGGGTGACGACGGATAAAGCAGCCGCCACCGAGAAGTCGCGGGCACTGGTCGCCGCGGCGGTATCCCGCGTGGGCGGGCACGAGGCGCTGGAGCGCCAGCGGGTGGCGGTGAAGCCGGACGTGCTGGTGGTGGGCGGCGGCATCGCCGGCATCCACGCGGCGCTGACGCTGGCCGACTCCGGCAAGAAGGTCTACCTGGTGGAGCGCGAGCCGACCATCGGCGGCCACATGGCGAAGTTCGACAAGACCTTCCCCACCCTCGACTGCGCGGCCTGCATCCTCACCCCGAAAATGTCGCTGGTGCGGATGCACCCGAACATCACGCTGTGGACCTACGCGGAAGTGGCGGAGGTGTCCGGCTACGTGGGCAACTTCAGCGTGAAGGTGCGCCGCAAGCCGCGCTACGTGAAAGAAGACCTCTGCGTGGGCTGCAACGCCTGCGTGGAAGCCTGCGTCTTCAAAGAGGGCAGGTTCGACGACGAGTTCAACTACGGCCTGGCGAAGCGCAAGCCGGTCTACATGCCCTTCCCGCAGGCCACCCCGTCGGTGGTGCTCATTGACCCCGCAACGTGCATCCACTTCAAGACCGGCAAGTGCAAGCAGGGCTGCAAGGCCGCTTGCGAGCGCGACGCCATTGATTTTGACCAGCAGGAAGAGATCGCCGAGATCGAGGTAGGCGCCATCGTCGTCGCCACCGGCTTCAAGCCGTTTGACGCCGAGCGCATCCCCGAATACGGCTACGGCAAGTACCCCGGCGTCTATACCAGCCTCGAAGTCGAGCGCCTGGTGAACGCTTCCGGCCCCACCGGCGGCGAGATCACCCTGCGCGACGGCCGCGTACCGAAGTCGGTGGGCATCATCCACTGTGTCGGCAGCCGCGACCACGCCACGAATAAATACTGCTCGCGCGTCTGTTGTATGTATTCCCTCAAGCTGGCGCACCTGGTGAAAGAGCGCACCGGCGCGGAAGTCTACAACTTCTACATTGACATGCGCACGCCGGGCAAAGGCTACGAGGAGTTCTACGATAAGCTGCTGGAAGAGGATGTCCACTTCATTCGCGGGCGCGCGGCCGAGGTGACGGACTGGACGATGAGCCCGGCGGAGGAGGGCAAGTTGGTCATCCGCGCGGAAGACACGCTCATCGGCGCCGTGCGGCGCATTCCGGTGGACATGGTGGTGCTGTCGGTGGGCCTGGAAGCGCAGGCCGACGCTGGTGACGTGCGCCGCCTCTTCAATATCTCCTGCAGCCACGATGGGTGGTTCCTGGAACGACATCCCAAGCTGGCGCCCGTCTCTACCTTCACCGACGGCGTGTTCCTCGCCGGCGCTTGCCAGGGGCCAAAGGACATCCCGGACACGGTGGCGCAGGCCTCCGGGGCGGCCGCCAAGGTGACGGATCTCTTCTCGAAGCCGCA
>JAKIYB010000403.1:0-4250 GCA_022708765.1 Armatimonadota bacterium
CCCCGCTGGCCGCATGCGCCTTGGTGATCTCCGCCAGCAGGTGCGCGTTCGCCGCGGCGCGGGCACTCTCCGGCCGGCGCCGCCAGGCGTAGTAGCCGCTGGGGGAGACCTGGAGGACGTGGCACAGCACGGTGACCGGATACTGCGACGCCTGGTCCCGGATGCACTGGTATCTCATCGCTGTGCCGCCGAGAAGATACCGATCGCTTTTTTTAAGATGTCGCGCTCCATCTCCGCGCGGGCCAGCGCTTTGCGCAGGCGGGCGTTCTCGATTTGCAGCGTCGTGGTCTCCGTGGGCGGAGCGTCAGGCCCGTACTGGGCGATCCACGCATACAGGACGGTCTCGGTGATACCGAGGTCGCGGGCGATCTGGGCTTTGCTCTTCTCCCCGGACAGAGCGAGCTGCACCGCCTCCCGCTTGAAGGCCACTGGAAAGTAGCGTCGTGGCATAGGACACCTCTCTGGAGGGAGCATACCCCTCCGTAAGCATGGTGTCCACTAAACCGGGGGAAGATCAATTGCAGTCACGAGCACGAAGTAAACGATGTCGCTATCACGACGCGACTCACCCCCAAATCACCCCCAAAACCCGCGATAAAAAGTCCCATTTTGGGGGTGAGTGGGATGTGGGATGGTTGATGTGGGATGGCGGAGAGGGTGTATCACCCCGCGCACCGTGCGATTTTTCAACATGCGGGGTGATACATCTTTACCCCCGAAGCCGGGAGCCTGCGCGGCGGTATGCGGTTGTCATAGTACAGGCGGCAGTGTAGCACAAATACGCTTGTTTGTCAAGCGGGTGTTTGTGCAAGTAAGGGCTTTTGCGGCTGTGACAGTGAAGTCACCGGGCGCTGTCGCCTCCGTCCCCCTTGCGAATCCGCCTTTTCCGGAGTACGATAGGCGTAAGGAGTATTGTGACGGAGGTTATATGTTCTTCATTCCAAGGGTTAATGTGATTGCATCTGATGAAGGCTTTGAAGTTGAAATCATGGGAATGACAGGTATTAAGTATACGGAACAAGACAGAGTATATTTCGTTGATTCGGAGGTATTATCTGACCCATACGATATTATGATCATTCCAGATTATATTACCATATGGGGCTCAACTGATCGGAGTGAGGTAAGTAGCGATGAGAAAGACAGGATTACAAATAATATCCTGCGAGCTTTTACATTTCGACAGTTAAAAGTCCTGGTACGATGACGACTACATGAAGAATATAAATGTATCCGTCAACCATTGACTAACAAAAACGGCCCCGGCTTTCGCCGGGGCCGTTCGTTCGCGGGTTAGCGCGACCGGACTTACATGCCGTAGTCCATGCCGCCCATGCCGCCGGGCATGCCGCCGCCGCCCGGGGCGGCCGGCTTTTCTTCCGGCTTGTCGGCGATGAGCGCCTCGGTGGTGAGGACCATGGAGGCGATGGAGGCCGCGTTCTGGAGGGCGGAGCGCTCCACCTTGGCCGGGTTCACGATGTGCATTGCCACCATGTCGCCGTATTCCTCGGTGAGGGCGTTGAAGCCGTAGCCCGGCTTGTCAGCCTGCTTGATGCGCTCGACGACGACGCTGCCTTCGATGCCGGCGTTCTCGGCGATCTGGCGCAGCGGCTCTTCGAGGGCGCGGCGCACGATGAGCACGCCGATCTTTTCGTCCGCGGCGATTTCCGCCGGCTGCTTGGCGAGTTCGGCTTCCACACCGTCGAGCGCGGAGATGGCGTTCACCAGGGTGACGCCGCCGCCCGGCACGATGCCTTCTTCCACCGCGGCGCGGGTCGCGCTCAGCGCGTCCTCGAAGCGGTGCTTCTTCTCTTTCAGCTCGGTCTCAGTCGCGGCGCCCACCTTGATTTCCGCCACGCCGCCGGACAGCTTCGCCAGGCGCTCCTGGAGCTTCTCGCGGTCGTAGGAGGATTCGGTGGTCTCGATGGCGCGGCGAATCTGCTCGATGCGGCCGCGGACGCGGGCGCTGTCGCCGGCGCCTTCCACGATGGTGGTGTTATCCTTGGTGATGGTCACTTTGCGGGCGCGCCCCAGCATCTCCAGGGTGACGCTCTCCAGCTTCATGCCCAGGTCTTCGGTGATGAAGGTGCCGCCGGTGAGGATCGCGATGTCCTCCAGCATGGCCTTGCGGCGATCGCCAAAACCCGGCGCCTTCACCGCGACGACCTGCAGCACGCCGCGCAGTTTGTTCAGCACCAGCGTGGCCAGCGCTTCGCCTTCCACGTCTTCGGCGATGATGACCAGCGGCGCGCGGCTGCCCGCCACCTTCTCCAGCAGCGGCAGCATGTCCGCCACGTTGGAGATTTTCTTCTCGTAGATGAGGATGACCGGGCTTTCCAGCACGGCTTCCATCCGCTCGGGATCGGT
Source organism: Armatimonadota bacterium (assembly GCA_022708765.1). Taxonomy (GTDB): domain Bacteria; phylum Armatimonadota; class Hebobacteria; order CAIYQO01; family CAIYQO01; genus JAKIYB01. The sequence continues at coordinate 2,368 of JAKIYB010000403.1, forward strand.
CACGAAGTAGGGGCTGATGTAGCCCTTGTCGAACTGCATGCCTTCCACCACGGTGACGGTGGTGTCGGTGCCCTTCGACTCTTCGATGGTGATGACGCCGTCTTTGCCCACCTTGTCCATCGCCTCGGCGACGTAGGTGCCGATCTCAGGATCGTTGCCGGAGATGGCGGCGACGTTCTGCACGTCGTCTTTGCCCTGCACCGGCACCGCCAGCTCGGCGATGCGCGCGACCACGGCCGTCACGGCCAGGTCAATGCCGCGCTTCACCAGCAACGGGTTGGCGCCGGCGGCGATGGCGCGCAGGCCTTCCTTCAGGATGGCCTGGGCCAGCACGGTCGCGGTGGTGGTGCCGTCGCCGGCCACGTCGTTGGTCTTGCTCGCCACTTCCTTCACGAGCTGCGCGCCCATGTTCTCATACGGGTCTTCCAGCTCGATCTCTTTCGCCACCGTCACGCCGTCTTTGGTGATGGTGGGGCTGCCCCACTTCTTCGCAAGCAGGACATTGCGGCCGCGGGGGCCCAGCGTCGTCTTCACCGCGCGAGCCACGATATTCACGCCGCGCTCCAGCGCGCGACGCGCCTCTTCATCAAATGCAAGCATTTTCGCCATGGTTTGTCTCCTTTGCCAGAATCAGGGTAGTGCCGGGCGTTCCGGCGTCGGATCCTTACTGCTTGATGGCGAGGATGCTGTCCTCGTCCAGGATCACGTAGTCCACGTCGCTGATCGTCACTTCGGTGCCGCCGTACTTGCTGTAGATGACGGTGTCGCCGACTTTCACTTCCGGCTCAACCAGTTTGCCGTCCTCGTACTTGCCGCGGCCGACCGCCACCACTTCGCCTTCGGTGGACTTCTTCTTCGCCGTGTCGGGGACATAGATGCCGCCGGCGGTCTTTTCTTCCGCCTCTTTCGGCTTCACGATGATCTTGTCGCCCAGTGGTTTGAGCATGGTGCAACCTCCTCATGCAGAGTAATGTGGATTGTTCGCCGGCCAGCGGATACCGGGTGTCCGGCCCATTGACCGTTTAGCACTCGATGTGTGTGAGTGCTAACCGGGGAGATTATAGCACCATTTTTAGCAGTGTCAAGGGGTGAGTGCTAATTTTTTAGAGAAATTTTTCGTGCCGTCAGTGTCAACGGCTGTCGTCCTTTCAGAACTCTCTGGATTATTACGGCCTGTCCCACGGATTCCGCTGCCGCTCCACCCGTGGCTAGCATCTTTCGGCCCTTCGGGCCTGTTGTACCTTGTCACCTCCTCACCTCTTCACCTCCTCACCTCTTCATAAAACTGGTATCATACCCCCGTGGACCTGATTGTCTCCCACACCAATGCCGATTTCGACGCGCTGGCCAGCATGGTGGCGGCGTCGCTGCTCTACCCCGGCGCGCTGATGAGCCTGCCGTCGGGCGCGGACCGCAACGTGCGCGAGTTCCTCTCGCTGCATAGCGACCTCATCAACCTGGTGCCGCCGCAGGACGTGCCGCTGGACCGCATCGCCCGCCTCATCGTGGTGGAGACGCAACACGCCAAACGGCTGGGACGCTTCGCCGCGCTCATCGGCAGGCCGGGCGTGACGGTCGTCCTTTACGACCACCACGCGCCCTTTCAGTCCACCATTCAGGCGAGTGAATCGCGCATTGAAGCCTGCGGCGCCAACACCACGCTGATGGTGCGCCTGCTGCGCGAGGCGGGCATCGCGGTGGACCCGCTGCACGCGACGATTTTCGCGCTGGGCGTCTACGAGGACACCGGCAGCCTCACCTTCAGCACCACCACCCCGGAGGACGCGGAGACGGTGGCGTGGCTGCTGCGCCGGGGAGCGAATCTCGACGTCGTCGCCACCTTCATCAACCGCGCGCTCTCCGAGGCGCAGCGCGAGGTGCTG
>JAKIYB010000403.1:4260-4496 GCA_022708765.1 Armatimonadota bacterium
ACCGCATCCACGGCATTCAGGTGCTCATCGCCACCGCCGACGCCCGCGAGAACGTGGACGAACTCGCGCTGCTGGCGCACAAGCTGCGCGAGTTGGAGAGCAGCGACGCGGTGATGGCGCTGATGCAGCTTGACGACGTGGTGCTGCTGGTGGCGCGCAGCAGCGTGGACGCGGTGAACGCCGCGGCGGTGGCCCGTCACTTCGGCGGCGGCGGGCACGACCGCGCCGCCAGCGCC
>JAKIYB010000404.1 GCA_022708765.1 Armatimonadota bacterium
AGCAGCCGCCGCCCTTCACCTTCACCGGCATGATATCGCCAAAGAGCGCGTCCATCCTTTCGAGCGCCCGCGCGGTCGCCTCGCGGTCCACCGTCCACGCGCGCGGGCGCAGCCGCGCCAGGTCCGCCGGCGTGCGGATGGGGTGGTCGTAGGTGTAGCCCTGCCCGCCGCCCTCGGCATCGGTGGACCGCGTCATTGTGTAATCAACGCCGTAGCCCCCACCGTGGATGTGCCAGCCCACCGTCCAGTACGGCTCCAGCACGGTGTCGTCGCCCACCTCTTCCACGTGGCGCAGCGTCCGCCGCATGTGCATCTCCAGCCCGTGGTTCGTCGGGTCCGTGCATCGCAGCTCGCTCTCCTCGACATAGTGCTCCAGCAGCCCCGTCTCGAAGAGCACCATCACCCGCTCCCCGCGCAAATCATGCAGCGCCGTCCACGCCCGCGCGCGCTCGGTCATCACGGGTAACTCGGCCAGCTCCCGCCACCGCGCGGCGAGGGAACGGAGGATGTCACGGTCGGTATGGGACATGGGATGGAACCTTTCAATGCGCGTTAACCACGTGTGAATTCGAGTTATACCCAACAGTTCCTCCCTGAATATGGTGCATTTTGGGCGGGCGAGCGTCCTCGCGAGCCGACGCCGGATGGAAGTTATGGTATGTCGTGTTCGTAAGTAAGGCTATCTCGTGCATCCGACGGGTTAGACTGCCACCCGGCGTCGGCTCGCGAGGACGCTCGCTCGCCCAGAATTCGGCTATGGGTGTGACGATGACTCATTTTGTGATTGTTGCAGCATGCGCAGCTTCTCCTGACGTTGCGTCTCTGCCGCCTTTTCAGTCTCGATAATCTCTGGCAGCATGAGCGCAAGGCCATCGTTTTCATCCCGCCAGCGCAGTTCATGCGCGTGCTCCTGAAACCAGGGAGTTGCGCGAATCGCAGCACGGGTTTCCGCCAGCGGGGCATCGAGGAAATGGAAATGAGATGGGTTGCAGGTGTAGGCCGTATACATACCATCGTCATGCCCACCACGTAGACCGAGCGGCACGCATGCAGTCACTTCACTCCACCAGCAATCCTCATAACGCGAGGAGTTGCAGGCGGGTGGTTGGCGATAGAGATCGTGTAGCAGCTGCAGATCCGTCCCGCATACATTGACATAGAGGATGGGGTGATCATAACCGAGCAAATACTGAATCAACGACCGCTCTTCGCTATAGGGCATCTCGAAAAACGAGGGTGTGAGATGTGGAAAGAAGCATCCTCCCGGTCGTTCCATTGCAGACCGTATTCCGCCATGGGAATAACTGTCAATCGCTGTAAGAAAATAATCCGTTCCCTCTTTGAGTGGCACAAACAGATCTCGTGGCTCTTCACCTTCCAACGCCATCATCCCGATTTGTGCGGCACATGGATAGGTTGATACCAGCGCCCGCAGGAATGTCACCATGGCATCCTCGACGCCTTGCACGTCATTCATGCTAAAAATCATCAGACCGTAGAGATGCCGTTTGTAGATCCCATTGCATTCACGATCTTCCCAGCGAATGATTTCGGGTATCACAGCCTCACGAGTCATACCATAACCTCCATAATAAGACGACCTATTCGATATGTCCCGCTCCTACCTCCCAGCGTCAACCCTCTCCAGCGCTTCTCCAATCCGCTCTCGCAATCCCGCCAGCGTGTCCGGTCTACGCGTCGGCCGTTGCAACGTACCGATGCCGCGCCGCACGGTTCGTTCCAGTCCCCGGCAGGCATCGTTATACTCGGCCGCGGCGGAGAGCAGCGTCAGGTAAGCGTGGTCCTGCACACCGTGGCGGATCGCTTCGCAGCGGAGGGTGCCGACGGGCCCGTCGGGGCCGGGGAAGAGGAGCTGCCCGTCGGCGTTGCCGTGACCCCAGGCTTCGGTGGGGGTGACATTCCAGTTGCTGTACGGCCACTCCAGGCGCCGGCCGGTATCCACGTTCTCGTAGCCGTATTCGCGGTAATTCCACACGCTGGTGTTCCAGTAGCCGAATGAGGGCACGCCATACCGCCAGGTGAGCCAGTAGAGCAGCCGGTGATGCAGCATCGGCTCGTCCAGCCAGAAGGAGAGGTGTGAGGAAGGCCAGTTGCTGGTATACCACCAGAATTCTCGTCCCGATGCCACGATGCGCCTGTGCAGCTCCGGCCGGTAAAAAGAGAGATGGCCGACGATGATATCAACGGGCAGGTCCTCGTCCAGCACGCGGGCGATCATCTCCGGCTGGCCGATGGCGGTCATCTGCCGGCTGCGCGGGCAGCGGGCGCGGAACTCGCGCGACAGTGCCGCCAACTGGTCGCCATGCCACGGCAGGTGCGGCTCGTCATACAGGTAGGCGAATCCCTCGTGCTCCACCGCTTTCGCCAGCGCCTCGCCCACCTCCAGCAGCGCCCGGTTGAAGCGCGGGTCGGCGTAGACATCCGCGCCCAGCTCCCTGAACGGCGCGAAGGTGGTGTAAATATCGAAGAAGATCTGGTGCGTGGGCCACACCGGCGCCGGCCAGTGATTGAACGCGAATCCTAACTCGCGCAGCAGATCGAGCACCGGCCCGATGCGGCGCAAATCGGCGCGGAAATGGCCGTCCACCTCGTCGTAAGTCAACAGGCCGCTGCTCACCAGCGGGTGATTGTAGAAAAGGCCGTTGATGCCGTGGTCGCGCAGGTAGCGCATGAAGCGGCGAAACGCCGGGAATCCGGCACCGTCCACCGGCCCATAGAGGCGCTGGAAACCGCCGGAATAGTCACCGATGGCGAAGTCAAAGAAATTATGCAGCGTCTCCCGCTCCGGCAGGTCGAAGCCCCAGGCGCGCAGCGTCACCGGCACCTCCACTGGCTCCTGCCCACGAGCACGCACCCGGCAAACGCCACGGAACTCGCCGGCCACCCCACGCGGGATGCGCACGTTAATCCAGACCGGCTGGTAATCGCGGTGTACCACGCGGAATGGCGCCATCGGAAAGAGCGGATCGGACACCCAGCGCGCCGGCTGCCAACCGGTGGACGGCTCGCTCGGCGCGCGCAGGAAGCCGGCGCGCCACGTCTCAATGTCCGCAACCTTGCCGCCCTCCCCCCGTAACGGTTCGCACTCTACCGTCACGTCATCCAGGCACACATCCCCGCCGATGGCCGTACCATCGGGGCAGATTTTCGTGAAGGCGTCGGCGATGTAGAGCTGCATGCGAATATCCTTTACTGCGGCAAAGTGGATGCGGGATAGCGCATCATGAGATAGCGTGCCATCTCTTCGGTTATCGGCATCGCCCGCACAATTTCGCGTCCCATCAGCGTGCGCTCTCCGATCAGGCGACCGCTATAGGTGTAGATGCGCAGGCGGCTGCTCGCGCGGGTATCGTCATATTCCCGCGGATCGTTTCTGTCTGTTACCCAGATTTGACGCTGGCCCGGCTGCATGGTCATCGAGCCCACTAGCATCCCTGTATTGATGGTGAACATTGTCACGCTGTCCGAGCCGACCAGGGTGACGCCTTCCCAACCGGCGAGTGCGAGGAGATCATCCACCGGATCGGCTTCCCACTCGCGGAAGTGGAAAGGATACAGTCCGTGTTGGCGGAGCACGCGGTCGTGCCCGTCGCGAATTCGGTGTGGGCGCTCGGTACTCCAGTTAACGACATACCGATTTGTATTGACTGCGCTCCGCACGCGGTATGCTTGCGGTACCTTCTGCACGTCCCCTGTATGCAGGTTTATCCTCACCACTGCGTGATCAGTGGGAGAGATGTTGGCGCTATCAGGACCATAGACGTTGAGCATCACGCCGTTCGCGCTCGGTTGCATATTGAGAATGAATTTGTAGTTCGGGATAGCCGCTTTCAGCGATATACGCCTCGGGCTACCGTTGAGCGGGCTGATAACGAGATCACGCCCCTCAAGCGAGAGCACCTCCTTCTTGCGTATTGTAAAGGCGGGGCTGAGCCCATCCAGGCGGTGCGTCTTCCCCTGCCACTGCAGCAGCACGACTTGCCCTGGCTGCCAGTAGATCGGTGTTTGTGATGGGACGAGATTATCATCGCGCGCTACCCAGACGATAGGTGTGTCAGTTCGGTAGGCGTGAACCGGCCAGAGAAAGACGACTATCGGCACCAGGGCAATCGGCGCCGCGAAGCCCAGGAACGACCGCCATGGTCGGGTACTCACCTGCAGGTGGTTGTTCAGCAGCGTCATCGCCACCAGCCCCAACAGGCCGAAGAAAATCCCGCGTAGACCGGAAGACGCCGAGACGAAATACGTGGCAACGAGCAGGGGAATGCCGTACCCAATCCAGCGCACCAGCGCCGGCCTGTCGCGCCAGTGCGCGGCCCGCATCATTGCCCACGGTCGGGCATACACCGACGTGGTCAGTCTCGCCACGAATACCAGTACCAGCGCCGGCAGCAATACGAGCCAGCACAATGTCAGCGGCCGCAACCAGACGCCGGCAATAAATCCATCCGGCGCCAGCAGCGCTTCC
>JAKIYB010000405.1:0-4077 GCA_022708765.1 Armatimonadota bacterium
CCCTGCCGTATTACGAGCAAGTAGCCGCCGCCGCCGACAGCGGCGCCACCCTGTCGCTGCGGCTGTATGAAGGCGGGCGTATCCGCACCGTCGCCTTCGGCAAGGCGGACATTCAATTACTCGGCGCCTTCGCGCATCTGACTACCGCCCTGCTGCACGCTTCGGTGGCTTTTAACCTGGACATGCCGGGCGGCAAAATGCTGCGCCCGCTGCCGGTAGACAACAATAACAACGGCTTGCTCGAATCCAACGAATACCTCATCGGCTATCCCTTTTTGGAGCGCTCCAACGGCGCCTATCTGACGCAGTTCTTAAATTACCTCCGCCAGGCCTGCGATCTGGCGTCGGTGGGCGCCGACATGCCCGGCCACACCACCGGCGCAAACGCCTTCCTCGATGTGTCAGACCCGGATACGGTGGCGATGCTCGATAAGCTGGATGACTACGCCACCGCCCTCTCCGTGGCCAGCAGCGCGACGGTCAGCACGAATAAGATCTTCAGCGACCGCGTGACGCGCACCATCGAGCTGGCGAAACTCGCGCAGGTCACCGACCTGCGCAGCCTGCTGCCCACCTTCCAGAAGAATGACCTGACCGCACCCGGCCTCTGGCCCGACCCCACCTTCAACGGCGCCATTACTCCGGGCATCCCACAGGACTTCTTCAGCCTCTACTACGCCGATCTGGAACGGGCTTATTGAGGAATCGCGTGCTCCGAAGGGGCTGTGGGGTTATCAGCCTCTTCGGGGCACGTTACCTTCTGGAAAAATTTCAGCAGGCGCGTAAGCTTTTCCCGCGAATCTGCGTCTATAGTGATGATGGGATGCGAGGACCGGGACGAGGAGCTGGCCGCGCGGGCGAAGGCGGGGGAACGCGCCGCTTTCGACGTGCTGGCGGCGCGCTACCGCGGCCTGCTGCGGGCGATGGCTTTCCTGCGCACCAGCGACCATGAGGCGGCGGAAGACCTGGTGCAGGAGGTGCTGGCGAAGGCATGGACCAAACTGCCGGCGCTGGCGCAACCGGCGGCTTTCAAAGGGTGGCTGATGCGCATAATGGCAAACGCCTGCGCCGACTGGCACCGTCGCGGGCACTGGCCGGCATCGCTGGAGGAGGTGGGGGAGGAGATGCCCGCTCCGCCGGCGCTGGCGCCGCCGTGCTGCTGGCGCGCGAACAGAGCCGCCGCCTGCGCGCCGCGCTACTCAGCCTCGGTCCGGAAAACCGGCTGGCGCTGTTGCTGCACCTCTGGGAAGGCTGCTCCTACGCCGACATCGCCCGCCTCCTCGATATCCCGCTCACCACCGTCGAAGGACGCATCCACAGCGCGAAAGCGCAACTGCGCCGCCTGCTGGCCGATAATCCCGAACTCATCGGGGAACCGCGCAAGCGCTGGAAGGTGAAGGAGGAGGAATGATGAGAACGACTACAACGATGGCGAACCTGGCACTGATGCTGTTCACCCGGCAATTCACCGTGATGGTCAACGCCGGCGCCTCGCTGGTGCGCTGCCTGGCAATCCTTGAAGACGAAGCACCCCGCCCGTATGCGGAAGCCGCCGCGGCGATTCGCGACCGCGTGGAAAAGGGCGCTTCCTTGGCGAAGGCGATAGAGCCGATGCCGGATCTCTTTCCACAGTTCTATCTGTGCATGATCCGTTCCGGCGAAATCGGTGGTGTATTGGACCTTGCGCTCAACCACCTGACGGAACTCCTGCATGATGACTGGTCGCTCTCCGGCTTACTAGGAACAACGTCACTGCTGATGCCGGATACGCGCTGCCAACTGGAAAGCTGGGATGAACTGTCGGCACCACGGCGCGCGATACTGCTGTCGCTCTTCTGCCGCGCGTATGGCATGATGCTTACCTCAGGGGTGCCGATCGCGCAGGCCTCGTTGGTGGCAGCGGACTTCTTGCCGTCGAAAGAGCGCGAGGCTATGCACCGGATGGTCCAGGTGATGCGGGAAGGGGAAAACCTGGAAGCGCTCATGGCTGAGCTGACCTTTCTCCCGCCCATCGCGCGCGGCATGTACCGTCTCGGCACGGAGACCGGCACGCTGGACACCTGCCTGCTCAAACTCGGTGATCTTTACCGGTATGAGGTGATGTATCAGCGCGCGCTGCCTGAAGCATCGTATGGACTCTTTCGGTTTACCCCTGATGTAGTGATGGAGGAAACGATGGAGTGCGATCAATATGATATGCGTCCGATTCAGCGTATGGTCAACGTGCTATTGGAGAAGGCGCTGAAGGCTGGAGCGGATACAATCCTGTTGGTCCCGGATGATGAAAAACGGCTGTTAGTGCAGTATGGCATCGCCGGAGAAATGCAGACGGAACTACATCTCCCTATGTTCGCCAGGCAACCACTCTGGCAGTTCCTACGTGTATGGACCAATACATTCGACCAGCGTGAAGGGCATATACGGACGCGGATCAATGGACGGGAACTGGACGTATGTATTGTATTCGCCACTGAACCAAACGGCGAATCAGTGACCATAACGTTGAAATAATGGGGCGGACCAGCGGCGACATCGGCCAGCCCCACCTGTCTATGCAATCCGTCACTGGAACTATAAGCGAACGGCACTCCGCTCCGCTGCGTGCCTCACTACAAACTCTGTTTCTACAACTCGCTGAACGCCAGCCCGTCCTCCAGCGTCGTCATCGCCGCCTGGGCGTCGGGGACGGTGACGGTGCCGTCGGCGGCGGCGTAATTCCAGTGGTCGGCCACGCTGGTGGACAGGGCGCTGGTGAACGGGTTCTTCGGCAGGCCGGCGCCGCCGATACCGCCCTCACGGCGCAGGTATGGACCTTTGTAGCTGTTGGCGGGGATGGCGGCGGAGACGGAGGCGGCATCCGGCTGCGCCACGTCTTCCAGCACGGCGGGGAAGATGCCGGTGTCGGACTCGAACTGGGCGACGGCGGTTCGCAGCTTCTGCAGGTTCTCCTTCAGCGATGCCTCCCGTGCCTTGCGGACGGCGCCCATCAGGCGCGGCACCACGATCAACGCCAGGATGGCGATGACCACGATAACCACCAGCATCTCGACGAGGGTGAACCCCCGCCGACGACGAACGGATATGCTACGCATGCGCGTGCTCCTTTCGGCCAATCAGGGGGATTCGCCCGGTGTATAGTTAGGACACCGTATATATTCCACAGACATCCCGCACATTTTCCATGCTGACGCGCGCTGAACACATCCGCTATTTCTCGTTCCCCGTCTCCCGCCGCGTGTGCTATCATAGACGCATGAGCGCACTCTTCACGCCACTGACCGTGGGCACGGTCATCTTCCGCAATCGCGTCGCCTTGCCGCCGATGGTCTGCGCGGTGATGCCGTCGCTGGGCGCGCGCGGTGAAGACGACACCGTCACCGACGCGCTGGCGGCGCATTACGCGCGCATTGCGCGGGCGGGCACCGGGCTGGTCATCGTGGAGGCGACGGTGGTGGACGCCGGCGGGCGCTGCTGGGCGGGGGGCATCGGCGCGTATGCCGACCGTTTCCTGCCCGGATTGGCGCGACTGGCAGCGGCGATTCGCGCGGAGGGCGCCGTCGCCGGCATCCAGCTCGTGCATGGCGGTCCACAGGGCAGTGAAGCGCTGAACGGCGAGAATGTCGGCCCGTCGGCGATTCCCCCGCGTCCCGACGGGCCCGTGCCCCGCGCGCTGGCGGTGGAGGAGATACACGCGATTCAGGAGCGCTTCGCCGCCGCCGCCATGCGCTGCGCTGACGCGGGGTTCCAATACATCGAGCTGCATGGCGCGCACGGCTTCCTGCTCGATTCCTTCTTGATGAAGAGCCGCAACGCGCGCGCCGACGCCTACGGCGGCAGCCGCTGGGGCAGCGGGTGTTGCTCGGTTGCCGCATCAGCCTTTTCAATAAGCTGGACGAGGGCGGCGATTACGGCGCGCGGTTGGAGTCGCTTGTGCGCGGGCTGGAAGCTACCGGTCTCGACGTGCTGCACCTCTCCACCGACGGCGCTTTGCGCCCGGCAACTCACCAGGAACCGGAGATGGGCCGCGCGGTGGGCGCCTACGCCCAGGCCGCCGCGCCCACCCTCGGCCAGGTGGTG
>JAKIYB010000405.1:4146-4440 GCA_022708765.1 Armatimonadota bacterium
CCCGCCTGCCGCTCATCATCGCCGGCGGCCTTGGCGACCCCCATGATGCCGATCGGGCCATTACCGACGGCGGCGCCGATATCGCCGCCGTCGGCCGCGCCATGCTGGAGAATCCGGCATGGACGATGCATGCGCGAGAAGCGCTGGAGGGGTGAGCGGGTTGGCGACCCGCTCCCGGCTGGTATCATTGGCCGGCCTTTGCCCCCGCTTGCCCTGTTTCTTGCACACCGTCTCGCCGCCGTTCGCGGTATCGTGAGAGGAAGCTGTTGCGAGGAGGGCAGGCGCATGGGGCGA
>JAKIYB010000406.1:0-4113 GCA_022708765.1 Armatimonadota bacterium
AGGCATTGCTGCCGGTGTCCGGCGGAAAGGCTTCGTCGTTATCCTGCACATACATCATCATCGCGATGCCGATTTGCCGCTGATTATTGATGCAGGAGTTCTGCCGGGCCTTTTCCCGCGCCTTCGCGAAGACGGGGAACAGGATCGCCGCCAGGATGGCGATGATCGCGATCACCACCAGCAGCTCGATGAGGGTAAAACCTCGCGTACGCATTGTGTTCTCTCTCCTCTGTATAGACGAAATAACCCCCCGAAATCGGGGGGAGGACGCGCGGAAGAGCCGCGAAGCATCATGCGCCGGAACAGGGAGGCATCCAGTAGGCAGGGGGGGATCATGCCGCATGGATACTATACGGAATGCGCGAGGCTGTGTCAATAGGTTAATTATATTTCTTAATATAACAGCCCCGGTCCGTGAGAACCGGGGCCGTGAAGCTTGGGCGTTGACTACTCGAGTGTCACTTCAGACCTTCTTCTGACTTTGTCATCAGCTTACCATCTTTATCAAACCCCACCTGCGCGAACGATTTGTCGCTGTTCGTCCAGCGATAAACTTTTGACCCCTGCGCTTCAGGAGGCAATTGCACGCCGGCGGGTGGTGCGGGCAATGCGGCTTCTTTCCCTTCTGCGCCAATGAGTGACACCGCTTGCGAATATGAAATGCCCGGTGTCAACTGGTCGTATTCAGCCTTAGTGATAATAGATTTACCGGCGTCGCACCCGAGGGCCAGCAGTAGAAATCCCAGCAGCAAACAGCATCCTGCAACACGATATCGCATACCTGTTTCCTCCTTCGCGGCGAATAGACCGATGCCCTCCCCGACGACACGCGAGGAGGGCAAATTCAACATGTCAACGGTGTCAGAAGGTGTAGAAATTGATATCCTGCAGGTAACCGTCCTGCGCGCCGTTCTGCACGCGGTACATCGCCATCTTGCTGTTAGTTGACATGAGGGTGGTGATATCTTTATTCACCGTCCAACCCGCGGCCCAGCCATTATCATACTTCACACTGGCCTTCACCGTCGTCCCCTCCAGAATGATGATCTGCCAGTAGGCTTTCTTGGGGGCGGTATTGCCATAATTTTTCTTGCCACCATCTGTGCCGGTAACGTTCAGCCAGTGCGGACCGATGTCCGGCCAGGACCACTGCCAGTATCCCTGGGCATACACCGACACGGCGTTCGCCAGTGGCACCTGGGCATTCATCGCCCCCCACCCACTTCCCGGCGTAAACGCACCGCCCGGCTCGTACATGGTCACAACATAGGCATCGTATGATCCCCAGGACTGGTGGTCAGTCGTAAAGGTGATTTTCACATTCGGCACTTTGTTCCCGACCTTCAGAATAGCGGTGGGCATATCAACCAGCGGCGAGCGCACCCACTGGTCGCCTGAGACCATATCGGCCGTCACGTTTGCCGGATTGCCCACCAGCACCGAGCAGGGGAACAGGTCGTAACCGCGGCCTTCCAGCGTGCTGGCGATAGCGGTAGTTTTCCCAACCAGTGTTTCAATCGCCACGTGTCCGTCAGCACAGCCGACGACGGATCCTTTCATATGGCGCGGATCAATCTGCGTGTCGAAGTCGCTGATCTCCCGATTATCGGTCAGCACGGTGTCGTCGTCCACCACCAGATCGCCGATGAGAATCGCGGCGGAGGGATTGGTAACGTCACCCAGCGCTTTCCCGAGCGCATACTTGTTGAACCCGTATTCCGGCACGGTATTCGTGCCTTTGCCCGTTTTGGTCGGACAATCGTAGATACTCGGTTCGTTGTAATCCTTGAGCAACGATGACCAGGCGCTCGCGCCTGTATCCGGCATGAACGTTTCTTCGTTATCCTGCACATACATGCTGATGGCAATCAGCATCTGCCGCTCATTGTTCAGACAGGAGTTCTGCCGAGCTTTCTCGCGGGCTTTGGCAAACACGGGAAACAGGATGGCGGCGAGGATGGCGATGATGGCGATCACCACCAGCAGTTCGATGAGGGTGAACCCTCGGACGCGTAATCGAGACATATGAACGCTCCTTTCCGTATCGGCGCGCACTGGTGCATTTATGCGAACGCCGACTGATATAAGCTATCAATAACCATTATATACCAGGGGTATGTATTGTCAAGAGATTCATCTATGCGATCCACCGTGAATCCGTACCGGTGACAGGTGCATTCATCCACGGTTTTCCCGTGCGATTAAGGTTCGGCACAGCCATGCTCCGACAGCATCACCGTACCGGAACTTGCGGAAACTTCAGTTGGCTGTTACACTGATACAGTAATCGTTCACCTGATACAGCTATTCAGCACGCGGCAACGGAATTATGACGCAAAGCGGACGAAAAGCGGAGAAACGCGATCGGATCATGGCGGCCTTGCGCGCGCGCATTACGGCGGGCGAGCTTCTCCCCGGCAGCCGGATGCCGTCGCGCGCGGTGCTTGTGCGTGAATTCGCCAGCACGCCGACCACCGTGCAGGCGGCGATCAATCGTCTGATCGCCGAGAGACTGGTGGTCACCCAACCCCGCGTCGGCACTTTCGTCAGCGCGGACGCGACCAGCCTGCGCACGTATGGCGTGGTCTTCGCCGGCTTCCCGCTGAACCAGCCGCCGGACAACACCTTCCTCTCCATGCTGGCCTCGACCTGCGCGGCGCAGCAGGCGCTGGGGGCGCGGTTGACATTATATTTCGGGGTGACCGGCCACGCGGATGAGCCGGACTATCAGCGCCTGCGCGACGACTTGCGCGCCCACCGTCTCGCCGGCGTCATCTTCACTGATTTCACCACGCAATGGCTCACGCAGGCGCTGTGGGCGCTGTTCCCCGCGCCCGGCGTCGCCTTTACGTCATTCGAGAGTGCGTTTCCGGTCCTGCACACCGATGATGCCGTCTTCTTTACCCGCGCGGTGGAATACCTGCACGGACGGGACTGCCGCCGGCTGGCCGTCATCTCCTCACGCGCGGATGCCACCATCGCTGGATTCGTCCCGCTGCTGGCATCGTATAACATGGAACTGCCACCCCATGCCCGGCTTTGCCACCTGACGGTCGCCTCGCAAGCCGATTTCTTCGATCCCGTGCGCAAATATGCCTATTTGCTCGCTCGCGACCCGGCGCTGCGCCCTGACGCGATGATCCTATGGGACGACAGCTATCTGGATTACGCGCTGGATGGTTTGACCATGGCCGGCCTGCGCCCCGGCGATGATATCGAGATCGTCGCGCACTGCAATTTTCCGCTCGCGCGCCCGACGGCCTGGCCTATTCAGCGACTGGGATATCCGGTACCGCATTTCCTCACCCGCGCCATTGAACTCCTCGACAGGCAGCGCGATGGGGACGACTGCCCGCCAGCGAGTTTCATTGATCCCCTGTTTGAAGAAGAATATCTGCGACAGGTTGAGCGCACCTCGCTTACCCGCGCGACACAGCGCCGGCAATCGCCACCGCGCGTGCCCGCCCCGCCGGCAGGCGCACGATAGTCCGGCAACCATCCTCATACCACCCCGGGGGACACGCGGCGATCTCCGCGTCCCTCAAGCGCGGTAGATCCCGCCCGTTCACCATCACCGCGGACACCGTCGTGCCGTAAATGAGCAGGTAGCGCCGGTCCAGCGCGTCGTCCAGATTCAACTTAAATTCCCCGTCGGCGGGCGAGGTGGCCACCACCGTGCCTATCCTGTTCCCCGTCATGCTGGCGCCCCACCGCAGCGCGCCATTCAGATGCACCAGCAGAAGCGCGCCCGCGCGCAAGTACAGCGGGATGCGGTCGAGCGGGGCATCTGCCTCGCGCTGACATGGTCCAGTGATGACTTCGCCCGTCCAGAAATCCGTCCAGCGCCCCGCCGGAAAACGCACCGTCCGCGACAGTGTGCCGGTATGCACCGGCGCCACCAGCAGGTCCGGCCCCAGCAGGTATTCGTCGTCGCAGTCGGCCACCGTAGCATCGCCGGGAAACGCGAGCGGCAGCGCGCGCATCATCGGCACGCCCGTCTCGTGCGCCTCCACCGCCGCCGCGTAGAAGTAATCGAGCAGGTTCATGCGCAGCCAGGCGTAGAAGCGGTAAATACGCATTGCCTCCTCGCCATACTCCCACGGCTCGCGCGGC
>JAKIYB010000406.1:4172-4425 GCA_022708765.1 Armatimonadota bacterium
GATGGGCGAAAAGCACCCCCACTCCACCCAGCGAATATACGTCTCCGGATCAGGCCAGCCCATGTAACCGCCGATATCGCAGCCCCATGTCGAGAACCCGCAGGCGCTCAGGTTCAGCCCACCGTAGAGCGCTGCCGTCATCCCCACGAAATTCGGCTGGTGGTCACCGGCGAACTGGCACAGCCAGCGCTGGCTGCCCGGCGCCGCCGACCGCGAGAAGAGCACGTGAGCCTCTCCGCGCCGCTCCTCGAAC
>JAKIYB010000407.1:0-239 GCA_022708765.1 Armatimonadota bacterium
GCCATTCACCATCTATCGCTATTGTGGCTTAACAAACCGTCAGTTATCCGGTATACTGGTGTATCATCAGTTAGCGGTAGCACTTGCTTCCACGCATTCGCATTTTCGTCGTCGCCGACATGGGAGCAGCAATGCAGCATACGTCATCGTTCCAGCGCCGCCCGCGCGGCGCATTCCTGCTGGTGGCCGAACCGGCGCGTTCCCTAGATACGCGCCCACGCTGGCTCGTGCTGGTGGTC
>JAKIYB010000407.1:333-4352 GCA_022708765.1 Armatimonadota bacterium
CGGCCCCAATCCCGCCACCACCCGCAGGTTGCTGGCGCTGCTGCGCATGTATCGCGCGCGCGCGACCTTCTTCCTGGTTGGCACCAGCATTCGTCAGCGTCCGGAACTGGTGCACGAGATGGTAGCGGACGGTCACGCCATCGGCAATCACACGGCGCGCCATACCCGCCTCATGCCGCTGGATATGGTGGAAGTGCGCGCGGAAATCGCCGGCTGTGACGCGGCGCTGCGGCGCTGCGGCGTCACCACTCGCCTCTTTCGCCCACCCGGCGGCCGATATGACACCCGCATCCTCGACACGGTGAACGCCGAAGGACTGACAGTGGTGCACTGGACGGTGAATCCCGGCGACTACACCCGCCCTGGCGTCGAGGTTATCGCGCAGCGCGTGCTCGACCAAGCCACCAACGGCAGTATTGTCCTCCTCCATGACGGCTGCGAGCAGACGCTGGTTGCGCTGCCGCGCATCTTGCAGACACTCATTGAGCATGGGTACAGCTTCGTCACCATTGACGAGATGCTGGATCGCTACGCTGGCCCGGTGCGTGAGCGCAAGTTCTCGCTGCCCGTCCTTCCCTGACGCATACTGCCACACAAACGCGACCCGTCTGCGATCTTGCCGTGATGTTGCCCCGGTATCATAGAGTAAGAACACTGGAGGAGGTGGATCATGGTTAAACAGATACTGCTGATTACCGCGCTGCTGCTGGCCGGGCTGATCTGGGGAAGGGATTATACCATCGTCGGCACCGGGCAGACACGCTGCTATGACAACACCCGCGAAATCGCCGCGCCGCGACCGGGACAGGCTTTTTACGGGCAGGACGCTCAGCACCCGAGATTGACACCCGCCTACAAGGACAACGGCGACGGCACCATCACCGACCTGAACACCGGGTTGATGTGGGTGAAAGCGCGCGGCACGAAGATGAGCTGGGAGCACGCGATGGCCGGCGCGAAGACTTGCCGGGTGGGCGGCTACACCGACTGGCGCGCGCCGACCATTAAGGAGCTCTACTCGCTCATCCTCTTCACCGGCAGCATGCGCATGTCCGCCCCGCAATCCACGCCGTTCATTGACACTCGCTACTTCAGCTTCGCGTATGGCGATCCGGCGAAAGGCGAGCGCGAGATTGACTGCCAGGATTGGTCTTCGACTGAATATCGCGGCACCACGATGAACGGCAACGCCACCGTTTTCGGGGTGAATTTCGCCGATGGCCGCATCAAGGGGTATCCGAAGACGCGCGGCCCGCGCGGCTACGCGCACACGCTGTATATCCGCTACGTTCGCGGCAATCCGGCCTACGGGAAGAACGATTTCCGCGATACTGGCACCGGCACCATCACCGACCGCGCCACGGGGCTGATGTGGGCGAAGGCCGACAGTGGCGCCGGCATGAACTGGGTGGCGGCGCTGGCCTGGGCGCAGGCGCGCAACGCGGAGAAATATCTGGGCTACGGCGACTGGCGACTGCCGAATGCCAAGGAACTACAGAGCATCGTGGACTACACCCGCTCACCATCGTCTACGCGCTCCGCGGCGATTGATCCCATTTTCACCATCTCGAAACTCGGTGACGGAGAGTATCCCTTCTTCTGGACCAGCACCACGCATCTGGATGGTCCCCCGGATCGTCAGGCTTCTACCGCCGTCTACGTCGCTTTTGGCCGTGCTACCGGCTGGATGGCTTTTCCCCCGCACTTCCAGCTTCAACTGCTTGACGTTCACGGTGCCGGCGCTCAGCGCAGCGATCCGAAAACAGGCAACGCCGCCGATTTTCCGCATGGCCGCGGCCCGCAAGGCGACGTCATCCGTATCAATAACTACGTGCGGCTCGTGCGGGAGGCTGAGTAGAAATCCGCCTCACGTCACCGCCTGCTCCACCGTCGCCAGGATGACGGTGAGGGTGACGGCGATGACGCCGGTGATGGCGAGGCCACGCAACGTAGTACGGAAGGTGTCCTGGGTGGCGACCCAGAGCAACCAGGCGGCGGCGATGGGAGTCAGGTAGAGCAGGCCAGTGAGAAGGAGCAGCAAGCCGCTCGCCGGCACCGCGCCGGTCAGGAGGCCATAGAGGAAGAAGGCGGGCTTGAGGAGCAGCACCACGGCGACGGCGCGGAAGACATCACCGCCCACCAGTTCCTCCTGCAGGCGCATCCACTTTTTCTCCGTCGCGTACCAGCGGAGAAACTGCCACAGCAAGAACCAACCGATGGCGATGAAGGCAAGGCCGAAGGAGAAGGCGCGCAACAGCGCGGCCAGCCCGATGCCATATTGCGCCGCCGCACCGAGCATGAGCGAGATGCTGATGCCTTTCAGCAGGCTGTAACCGGCCAGCGCGGTGAAGAACATGCGCATCTGGTGCAGGTCCGGCCGCACGCGCACGCCTTCCGCCGCTCCCTCCGGCTCCGGCGGCATCTCCACGGTACCGATGATTGGCTCCGGTGGCGCGGGACGTTCTTCGTCTTTCTCTTTTGGCTTGGGCTTCGGCTCCTCTTCGCCCAGATGCAGCCCGACCGCAGCCGACGCCGCCAGCGCCAGATACGCGAGAAAGCCAAACGCCGCCAGTTCCAGCGCCAGCGCGCTACTCACCGGCGGGCCGCTGTTCGCCAGCGAAAAGACGCCGCCCAGCGGCCCGACTTCCAGGAAGAAGCCGATGAGCGCCAGCGCGCCGACAATGAGCACAATCCGGTATTTGCGGGTCGCGTCAGTCTGCTCCACCCGCGCCGCTCCCTTCTGCAGGCGCCGTCGCGCCCGTTATTGGCGTAATTCCGCTCCGCCGCGCGGTCTATGCGCCTGGCACGCGAGGAAATCCGTCGCCTGTCCGTATTCACGCGCAATTGCCGCCGCGTTACGCTGGAGGATGATTTGCCCTGACCCCCCGCTTTGCGCCACGGGGCTCCCCGATTTCTTCGGGGCAGGCCCAATCCTGGGAGAAGGGGAAAAGCGGAGGTCATGACAAATGACCCATTAAAGTTGACTGCGCCGACCACGCAAACCCCACCGCCTGCAGGAAAGCGCGCGCCAGCACCATGTGTCCGAGGTGATTAGGGTGGACGCGGTCCCAGGCGATGGCGGCGGACGGGATGTGGTTGAGCACGGCGTCGAAGGCGGCCTGGGTATCCACGCACGGCAGCAGGTGGTCGCGGGCGATGGCTTTCACCGCAACGCCGTATTCGTCCATTCGCGCGCGCATCGCGTCGGCGGAGTTGGGTTCGATGAAGAAGGGGGTCATCAGTACCAGTCCCTTCACCAGCGGTTTGGTTTGCGTGACGAGCGCTTCCAGCGTCTCGGCGTATGTGTCCAGTTGCACATGGCACTCCGGCTGGCGCGGCAAGTCGAACTGCCGCCAGACGTCATTGATACCGATCATGATGGAAAGCCAGTCCGGCTTCAGATCAATGACATCCGTCTGCCAGCGGGCTTTCAGATCGAGCACGGTGTTGCCGCTGCAGCCCATGTTCACCACGCGGATGCCGCGTTCGGGATAAGCCGCCGCCAGCAGCGCATCCACATAGGAGGCGTAGCCGGTGCCGACAGCTCCGAACAACCCCTCGCCGACGGGCCGCGCGCGGCCGCAGTCGGTCACCGAGTCGCCGATCATGACGAGTTTACTGTGTGTGCCAAGTAACATCGCATTGTTCCTGCTGAAGTAAGATCGTCAGAACTCTCGCTCCTCCATTTGGACTTCACTCCTCTGCCCCCTTTCCCACTTCTGGGAGAGGGAATGAAACGAAAGCGCTATTAGTGTATTTTTCGCTGGCGCTGATACAATTCCTGCTAAACAACCGCCAGCCCCACCTGATCCCGGGTGGTTACTCGTGGCCCTCGCGCTCACGCCGCAGGTTACAACCCGTATTTGTTCGCGAGATACCGCTCTACCTTTCGCCGCTCGTCATCCGTGAGCGCGATACGATAAATGATGACTTCCGCGATATAACCGTCGAAGCTGCGGCGGTTGGCGGTAGACCCATGTAGCGAGCCACCGAGGTAGATGCGGCCGGGCGCCATCCAG
>JAKIYB010000408.1 GCA_022708765.1 Armatimonadota bacterium
CGACCATCCGTTACCGGATCGCTAACGGTCGCATTCTATCCATCGGCGTCATGCGGCCATTCAATTCGGTTAATTTCTCCTGGATGGCCGTCGCCAATTGGCGTGTCGCCACCGCAAGGGCAGCGTGTTTATTCCCACGGTAGCCGTCGTAATAGTCCGTCAGGTTAATCGGATCGCCGACATGCACGATCGCGGTCATCGGGCCAACCCAGCGCAGGCTTCCGAGTATTTCCCATTCCAGCCGATTCGTCAGTTCCATCAGCCTTTCCTGGGTAAGGTGCTCGGGATTGTAGCCATCGAAAGTGGCGGCGAAGCGCAGCACGCGCCAGAGGTCCACATACAGCGCGTTCAGCCGGCGCTGGTGTTCTCGCTGCAACTTGCGGGCGTAGGCCGTTGGCGCGGGCACAGCACGCGTAATACGGTCAATGGCGTTGAAGAGCATGCGGACGTGATCAACCGTTGTACGGTCGGGCCGCAGCGTCACGTTCACCTCGCGGGCGACACGCGCGAGGATGGCGACTTTCGCCGCCTGCACGCGGTCATTGAAGAGCGCTCCTGTCGCGGGGGTAAGATCATATTCCCGTTCCGCGATGGCCAGCACCGCTTCGCCGATCTTCCCCAGGCGGTCATACAGGTCGGAGCGCGGGTCAGTCAGGTTGAGTTTCCGTTCCATCAGCGCCATGCGCCGCGCGAGGGCGGGACGCACATCGCCCGGCAGCAGATACTTCATCGTAACCGGCGCCGCATAGACGGGCGGCAGTGTCCGCTCCCCGGCACGCAGATCGTCCAGTGCCCAGAAAGCGAACTGCGCCACGCCTGGTTGGAACGCGCCGATGACATCATTCTGCCCGACGATTTCGCCCTCGGGGAAGATGACAATCGGGTGTGCACCCGCGGTGAGAAGGTGCCGCGTGCAACGGAAGCAGGATAGGTCCATGGTGCCGCGGACCACTGAGTAGGCCCCAACGTTGCGCAACAGCCACCCCTGCAACGGTGGAAGGAAATTTTCCAGCGCCGACAGGTAATACCACTGCTGCCGCACCATCAGCGAGAGGGCGTAGAGAACCACGGCATCCGCCTGATACGAGTGATTGGGGCAAAGCATCACCCGCTGGCCATGCAATGCGCGGAGACGCGCCAGGCTCGTGTCGTCAATCTCCAGGCGCGTGACCCGGTCCCCACCCCGCAGGCGCAGGGGAAGCACCAGGCGCGCGACGAACAGAGCGAACGGATCGAAATGCGGCGGGATGAAATCGGTCATCACACATCCTGCGTTACAGGGAATTATCACATACATTTGTCGGCGCAGGTTGATTTCCTGCTACTTCACCAGAAGATATGCGCCCGCGCAACCAGGAGATCAAGTAGGCGAAGACCGCCTCGCGCGCGTCATCCGTATGCAGTTCGTGATAGCTCTTTTCCCAGATCTGCGCGGTTCCATCGGGCGCGGCGCTCGCGAAAGCGACGGCGGCATCAATATCGCTGACGGCATCCTCGCGACCGCTCATAACGAGCAGGGGGAGGGAAAATTTCGCGGCGCGCGCCAGCGCCCACTCACCGGCGCGCAGCATATCAAGGCCCAGTCGCGCGGATACCAGGCGATGGTTCAGCGGGTCAGGGGTTTCTTCGCGACTGCGGCTGATCTGCGTGTGATGAAGGCCATTATCGAACTGGAAGGACGGCCAGAGATGATAGAAAAGGATGGCTGCGCCCAACTTCCACACCGGAACGGCATTGACCATACGCAGCGCGGGGCCGACCGCCACCACGCCTGCTAGCCGCGGTCGTCGTCGCAGCCCATGAACCAGCACCAGGTTGCCGCCCAAGCTGTGCCCGTAGGTGAAGCGCGGTACGCCGGGGAACAACGTGGACGCGACGTCGAGCAGCAGATCAATATCATCAAGCAGGCGTTCATACGCGCCAGCGTGTCCGCGCACGCCTTCCGAATAGCCGTGTCCGCGCAAATCGCAGGCCAGGCAAGCGATGTCCGCGGCAGTCAGCGCTTCCGCTATGGCTGCATAGCGGCCGCTGTGCTCACCAAGGCCGTGTATCAGGCATACCACCGCCGACGCCGGATCGTTCGGCGTCCACGCTTGTCCGAACAGGCGCAGGCCATCTTCGGTGTGCCAGGTGTATTCGTGATGTGGCATAAGCTCCAACGAGTGTGAACAGGTACGATGCAGTATAGCGCGCTTGCGCCATTGCGGTGGTGAAGAAATACCCGTGATGTTACTGCAGGAAACAATCAGTCGGATGGTGAAAGTAATTCATAATAGGCAATCAGTGTTTTCCCTGTTGCGTATTACCGAGTATGACACTCATCCCGTATGACAGGAGGACACACGGTGAAATTCCCCGTATGCCAATGGTTACTGCTACTACCGCTATTGCTGTTGGTCGGTTGTGAGCAAAAAACAGGTACGGTTCTATTCACCTTCACCTGGCCGGCCGCGCGAATGGCACCGGAGGCACTGGTCGGAGTCGCGCGGCTGAAAGTGGACCTGTTCGCCCGTGAGCGAACAATCGCTTCGCTGATGGTTACCCGTCCGGCGAACACTGACCATACGGAGATGGCGGTGCCAGGCGTTCCCATTGGCATGTATACATTTCTCGTCACCGCCGATTCGATTCTCGGGCAGGCGGAAGGCGTCGTGCGCGTGATGGAGGATTTCACCGCGCCCCTTCAGGTGACAACCCGTCCACAGGAGAAGGCGACGTTGACGCTCACGGCGCCAGCCTCTGCGCTCATCGTCGGGAAAACACTCACGGTGGCGGCGCGGGCTGTGAATCCTGACCGCGCCGTGTTAATGCTGCCGGTACGCGGCTTGCGCTGGAATTCCGATCGGCCTGACATCGCCGTGGTGGATCCGGTGACCGGCGTCGTTACCGGCGTGAGCGCGGGTCAGGCGACTATTCACGTCACTGACGGCGGTCTGCTCGCAGGGACATTCACAGTGATGGTAAGTTTTCCGGAACCCACGGTCAGCCTGCAGGCGGACCGCAGCTACATCAAGCCGGGCCAGCCGGTGAAGCTGACCTGGATATCTCGTGAAGCCGACCGCGTGGAAACCGCTGTAAATTTCAATACCGAGTTCCTCAATGGCTCTCTCACCGTTTATCCGATGGAAACGACCACCTACACTCTAGCCGTGGCAGGACGGGGTGGGGCGGCTGAAGCCAGCATCACTATCCGCGTGACGCATCCCACGCCGACGGTCACCATGGAAGCCGACGCGACGACGATTCGCCCCGGTGAATACGTCAAGCTCACCTGGAACTCGGATTATGCCGCCGCAGTGGTGCGCACATCGAATTTCAATTCCGATGCCCTGAATGGCTCCATCGCAGTGCGGCCGTTCCAGACCACCACCTATCGCATCACCGTGCGCGGGCCCGGCGGCGAGTCGAGCGCTGAAGTGACGGTCACGGTGACGTCAAATCATCCGCGTTAACGCTGGTGTGAAGGCGAAAGTGACACCGGCCGTGCCCAAAGAGTAAACCTTGAACGAGGAGGAGCGCTATGCGGCATTTCATCATGCTCATGTGCGGCGCGATGCTTACCCTGTCGGCGCTGGCCTTCACCCGCACCTTTACCATCCAGGAGCCCTTCGGCCTAGATTGGGGCCCGGATCGGGTGAATTATCCGGTCGCATTCCCCCAGGGCGCGGTAACGCCGGATGGCATAACGCTAACGGATGCGGCAGGCGCGCCGGTGGCGGTGCAGCTTTCCGATATTGTCCTCTGGCCGGATAAGAAGACAGTGAAGTCGGCGATAGCATCCTTCATCGTCGCGCTGAAGCCGGATGCAACGGGCACCTGGACCCTTACCGGTAGCCGAAAGCGGGTGAAACAACCAGCGACGGATCTGGCCGTGAAAGAGGGACGAGGCACCATCCAACTGACCACAGCGAAGGTCGGCATTCGGGTTGCCGGCGGGGTGAAGCAGTTCAAGGAGGGGATCGGGGCTGAGAAACTGCAGGCGCCTGTCCAGGGCTTGCGTCTCTTCGACGGCACATGGATTGGCCGCGGCTGGTGGCAGACGGACCGCCCCTGCCTGGGCTATCGCGCTGAGGTTATCGAGCGCGGACCGGTCTTCGCCCGCTTGCGGCTGCAGTATGAGTTCACTGATGCCACCGCCTACTCGGCGATCATCGAACTCTCCGCCGGGCAAGAGATGGCCGTCATCAGCGAGTCCTTCAATATCTCGGACGGCAAGGCATACGAAATGCCGGAGCAGCCGGGCACGAAGCCGGGTGATCTCTTCCGCTACGTGTTGCCCCGTTTTGCGTCACCGGAACGCGCGATGCTGTGGGACTGGTGGGGTGGTACCGGCGGCAATGTTCCCT
>JAKIYB010000409.1 GCA_022708765.1 Armatimonadota bacterium
GCCAACGCCTGGTACATGCACATCTACGCTATGGGGGCGGGCTCGCGCGGGCCGGTGCCGCCGAAATTCAACGGTGGGCTGTGGCTGGACGATTACGACAAGCGCGAGTGGGGTTCGGGCTACTGGCACTGGAACACCCAGGAGACCTACTGGCCGCTGTATGCCGCCAACCACCTGGAGCTACTGGCACCGTATTACCGCATGTATTGGGAGATGCTGCCGACGGTGGAGGGGCGCACGAAGGCGTATTTTGGCGCGAACGGCGCTACCTACGACGAAACCATCAGTTTCACCGGCCTGGCGGGACGCGGGGAGAAGGTGATGGGCGTACATCCACGGCTGGCGGTGCCGAAAAACGTAGGGCATACCAATCTCATCTTTTCCTCCAGCGCGGAAATCGCCATGCAGTTCTGGTGGTACTACCTCTACACCGGTGACGAAACCTTCCTGCGCGAGCGCGCTTACCCGCTGATGAAGTCGGTGGCGGCGTTTTACGTGGATTACCTGGAGAAGGACGCGAAAGGACGCTACATTATGTGGCCGTCCAACGCCCACGAAACGTTCTGGAAGGTGCAGAATCCGACCCCCGACCTCGCCGGTATCCGCTACCTCTTCCCGGCGCTGCTGCGGGCCAGCGATCTGCTGAAGCTGGATGCCGAGTTGCGGCCCGTCTGGCAGGATCGCCTGGACCACCTGGCGCCGTATCCGCTGCACCCGGAGAAGGGGAGCATCCTCTCCTACGAGCCGCGCCCAGGCGAGGACGTAAAGACGACGAATGGCGAAAACCCCGATGTTTTTCCCATTGGCGTGTTTCCGAACATCACCCTTGGTTCGCCGGAGTATGACCTGGGACTGAAGACCTTCAACAACCGCAGGAACATCAACACCTATGGCTGGACGACCGACAGCATCGCCGCCGCCCGCCTTGGGCTGGCTGATGAGCTGGAGACGCTGCTGCCCGGCCACCTGGTGCACTACCAGACGCACCCTTCCGGCCTGCAGGACTACTACCCGCGCAAGCCCGCCGTGCATCCCTACCTGGAGGGCAGCGGCACCTTCGCCACCGGCATGAACGAGATGCTGCTGCAGAGCTGGGACGGGGTCATCCGTGTCTGCCCCGCGCTGCCAAGAGCCTGGAGCGCCACGTTCAAGCTGCTGGCGCAGGGGGGATTTGAAATAACCGCGCGGGCTGAGAAGGGTCAGGTGGTCTCTCTGGCAGTCACCAGCACGCGCGGCGGCGTATTGCGGATGGCGAACCCTTTTCCCGGCCGGGCGACGGTACTGCAGAACGGGAAAGCGGTGGGCGATGCGTCTTCCCGTCCGGATATCCTCATCATTGCCACGGATGCCGGGAAAACGTATCAGGTCGTGCCGATGGGCAGCCGGCCGAAGGCAATCACCCTCGAACTGAAGCCCAACGAAGCACCCAAGCACCTCACCCCCACCAGCATTCGCTGGCTGGGCAAGCCGGAGGCGACCATCGCCGGCTGGACGCCGCCAGCGGAGCCGAACGCGCCACAACCGCCAGCGGTCACACCCGTCACCCGCGCGGCGAAGCCGGAAATTGTTGCGGCGAAGCTGACGGCGGCGCCGAAGCTGGACGGCGACCTGAGCGACCCCGCCTGGCAGGGGGTGGCGAAACGTGGTGGCTTCCTGCTGCTCGGGAAGACGGCGCCGGCGAACCAGCCTACGGAGGTGCTGATCGGCCACGACGCCGACAATCTCTACCTGGGCATCACCTGTTGGGAGGCGCGCATGACGGGACTGATCGCCGAATACGGCGAGAAGGACCGCGACTGCCTCGTCTTCCTTGACGATTCGGTGGAAGTTTTCCTGCAGCCGACACCGGCGCTGCAATGGCACCTGGCGATTAATGCGTTGGGTTCGCGTTTTGATGCCCGCGGACTCACCGCGGAGACGGAGAACGTCGGCTTAAACCTGCCCTGGACAGCCGCCGTGCAGCGCAGGAGCAATCGCTGGGTTGTCGAGATCGCCATCCCCTTCTCCGCGCTGCTGCCCGATCCGCCAGGTCCGGCGAGTGACTGGGGCTTCAACGTCTGCCGCAATGAGAAGCCGCACGGGGAAACCTCCACCTGGGCGCCGCTGTCGCAGGGGCGCTTTCACCTGTCGGACGATTTTGCCCGGTTGCGTTTTCCGCAAGGGCCGACGCCTGCGAAAGGCGCGCCCATTGATCCGCGTCTCGTCGGCTGGTGGACAGGCGACGCCATCAGCGGCCAGTGGGTGCGCGACCGCTCCGGCAATAACCTGCACGCGCAAATACTCGGCACGGTAAGCACCGGCGAGGGTAAAACCGGCAAGGGGCTGGCACTGCGGGGCGGCTACCTGGAAGTGCCGAACGCGCCGGCGCTGAACCTGACCACGGGCATGACGCTGCTGGCCTGGGTGAAGCCGGCCGGCGCGGGCTCCATGCGCATCCTGGATAAAGGGCGCGCCGGCAGCAACGACGCCTACATGGTGGATACCCACCCCGAAGGTAACCTGCGCGTCATCACCAGCCGGGGCGGTTTCAGTAAAGACCTGACACTGCCGCTCAATGCCTGGTCGCACCTGGCGCTCACCTATGATAACGCGGCGCTCACGCTCTATCTCAACGGCACGGTGCTCGATCAGGTGAAGACGACCGGCCCGCTCACCGTCACCGATCTTCCTCTGCACATTGGGGCCGATTCCGGCGGCGGCAGCCGCTTTACAGGGGTGATGGACGGCGTGATGCTGTGGAACCGGGCGCTGACGGTGGAGGAGATCGGACGATACATGCTCGACGCGCCGGGTGGTGCCGGGCGTCAGAACTGAAATTCGATCACGCCCTCATCCCTGAAGAGCGCCTTTACCACCTCGTCGTGGGCGCCCGGCGGGCCGATGGTGACCCAGCGGCAGGTCATGCGGTCGCCAGTTTTTACGTGCTGGCTGGAGCGGATTTTCAAGCCGTGTTCGGTGATGAGCGCTTCCAGGTGGTCAATCTTTTCCAGGCAGGTGTCGGAGATCACCGTGTAGGTGCGCTCGTGGCGCAGATTATCCACCATGTGCTCCAGGAAGGGGAACAGCCAGAGCACCACCAGCGAGACGGCCAGCACGAGGCCGCCGACGAGGTAGTACCCGCCGCCCAGCGCCATGCCCAGCGCGGCGGTGAGCCAGATGGCGGCAGCGGTGGTCAGGCCCACCACCCGTCCGCCTTCGCGCAGAATAACGCCGGCGCCGAGGAAACCGACGCCGCTGACGATGTTCGCCGCGATGCGCGTGCCGTCGCTGCCTCCCGACAGCTTTGCCGAGAGCAGGGTGAAGAGCGCCGCCCCGACACAGATGAAAATGAGCGTGCGAAAGCCCGCCGCTTTGTCGCGAAACTCGCGTTCCAACCCGATGGCCCCGCCGGCCACGAGCGCCAGCACAATACGAAGGGCATCTTCCGCGGTGATAATCATGACGTGACTCCTCCTGGTATCCTACCATGCAAACGTGAGATTGCCAAGCAGCGGGGCGCTGTTTCCCCGTCTCGTGTTCCGTGCTATACTGAAGCTCGATCTGGAGAGGCATTCCATGGACATCGAGATGTATGACGTGCTGGTTCTTGGCGCCGGCGCCGCCGGGTGCGCTGCGGCGCTTGCCGCCGCCGACGAGGGAGCGCGGGTGCTGCTGGTGACGAAGGCGGACGACCTGCTGGAGTCGAACACCGCGCACGCGCAAGGTGGCATCATCGCACGCGGTCCGGAGGATACCCCGGCGCTGCTGGAACAGGATGTCATCGCCGCCGGCAACGTGTTGAGCTGGCCGCCCGCCGTGACGCAACTCGCCGAGGATGGCCCACCCCTTGTCTATCGCCTGCTGGTGGAGCGGTTGGGCGTGCCGTTCTGCCGCAAGGACGGCAACCTTGCCTATACCCAGGAAGCGGCGCACTCCACCCGCCGCATTCTCTACGCCGACGATGCCACCGGCTGGGCCATCGCCACGGGACTGGTGAATGGCGTACACGCGCATGCGAATATCGAAATTCGCACGAATCAGACCGCCGTAGACCTGATTACCCTACCGCACCACAGCACCAACCCGCTGGATATCTACGAGCCCACCCTCTGCCTGGGCGCCTATCTTCTCGACCAGCACGACGGCGTGGTGCGCCGCATCCTCGCCCGCCGCACCATCCTCGCCACCGGTGGCCTGGGGCAGATATACCTGCACACGACGAATCCAGGCGGTGCCCGGGGCGACGGGTTGGCGATGGCTAGCCGTGCCGGCGCCGACCTTATCAACGTAGAGTATATTCAATTCCACCCCACCGCCTTCTACCATCGCGACGCCG
>JAKIYB010000040.1:0-295 GCA_022708765.1 Armatimonadota bacterium
GATCTTTACTTCCGGTGCCAGATCAATAGAGTCCATGGCAATGCGAACCGACGCCGGTGTCGAGTCAGAGTTATCGCCCGCTCCACTGATATCCAGTAGGACCGCACGGCGTTCCGTGCCGTCTCCTTCACTACCTTGTGCAATCTTCATGCTGGAGATGGTATGCCACGAGTCAGACGGGAACCGCACAGCATTCACCACCTTATCAAGGCCTGGTTGACTGGCGATTGGAATCGGCGCGTGGAACTCGGATTGAGCGGCCGCGAGGATTTCCGACGGAATCAGCGTACTGCCA
>JAKIYB010000040.1:342-15625 GCA_022708765.1 Armatimonadota bacterium
CGCGGATTCTCAGACGGTATCGAAGGGGTACAAGACGTGGAGGACGATTGCGCAAGTGATAGTTCGATCGCCTGTGTGTCTTCGACGGGTGTTCTCGGTGCGCTAACAGTCGGAGCGTTGCTTCCCTCGCCCATCACGGCGAACTGATTGACATTTTCAGAGATGCCTCCGGCAGGCGAGACTATCACCGTTCCGAAGCTGGAGAACGCCGAATGCGTCTCTTTGGTGATAACCGCGACGTGAACATCGCTTGAACGAATTGTGAAATTGGGCAGTTGATCTGCTGTTGGAGGAAGCAAAGGCTGTAGAGGCAATGACACCTGACGCGGGCCGGTGCTTGCCGCGAAAAGCTGGGGTTCCGTAAGCAAACCGGTGAATATTCCGCTCTCCGCATCAATCCGCGAGCCAGCGACATTTGTTGGCGGCGGCAGATTCACCAGAGCAGCCATATTGATGTTGCCGGAATGCAGAGGCATACTCTCTCCGGATGACGCGACGACTTGCGTCTCCATGAGTAATATCGCCACTGCGGGGAGATATCTTTAACGATTCGCGAGAGCGGAGGATTACTTCTCACTGTTTGCCAGCGAGAGCACACGCGTGACGTAATGCTGAGTTTCGGGAAACGGGGGGATACCGTGATAGCGGCTGACTGCGCCGGGGCCGGCGTTGTAGGCAGCCAGCGCCAACCGTTCATCACCGTGGAAACGATCGAGCTGCGCGCGCAGGTAACGCGCCCCGCCGAAAATATTTTGTTCGGGATCAAATGGATTCGTCACGCCCAGTCCGGCGGCGGTGCCGGGCATCAATTGCATCAGTCCCTGGGCGCCGGCGCGACTCACGGCATTGGGATTGAAATTTGATTCGGCGGTGATAACGGCACGCAGCAGTTCCGGCCGCAGGCCGTATTGCGCTGCCGCGCGCGCGATGATATCAGCGAATCGTTCTTCGCGGCGCACCGTTTCCCCGCTTACCCCGGCGAGCGTGTGCTGAAAAGATCCATCCACGCGCAGGCTCGTCTGTGGAGGCGGCGGTGGATCACTTACTTCGCTGATCCGTGCTTCGATATCCGCGATACGCTGTATCACGCGCTGCAGATTGTCAGAGATGCTGGTCATCGCGTCACTCCGCGTGCCTCGCGTTCACTACGAGCGTCAGCGAGTCGGGCGTTATGACGCGGAAGCATCACGTCCTCCATTTGCTGCAGGTCTTCACGCTCGCTGGCCAGCCTGTAGGCATCCCACTGCTTTTCCCGCAGCTTCTCGAGTGCCTGACGCTTCTGTCGGGCTTCCAGCACCCGCTGCATCTGCTCGGCAATCTGCTCATCGAGCAACTGTCGTTCTTCCGTGCGCGCGGCAATATTCTGCTGCAGCGCATCCAGATGCAGATAGCACTGCCGCAACGCGTCAGTATCAATCAAGCCGCGCTGGCGTTGACCCACCGCGTCACGCATCACGCGATACGCGTCCTGAGCACGCGCGATCTCTTCGGTTTTCAGATAGCGCAGGCTTTGCAGACGCGCCAATTCCCGCAGGCAATCATCTTCTACCTGCAGCGCGTGATCGAGAACAGTCTGCAACCGAAACGAAAATTTTTTCATCAACGCCTCATGCGGTCTGGAATGGCTGCAAACCCGCCAATGTTGCCTCCCACGGAGAACTGGTGCTGGCGGGCTGCCGCAAGAATGTGTTAGCTGAGTCAATAAGCGCAATGGCTTCATCAATTTTCGGATTACTGCCGGCGGCGTACGCGCCAATAGAGATCAAGTCTTCGGCCTGACGATATGTCGCAAGCACGTCCCGTAAGCGCATCGCGGCTTTGCGATGTTCATCGCTGGTCAGGTCCGGCATCAAACGGCTGACGCTGGCAAGCACGTCAATAGCGGGGAAATGCCCCTGGTCGGCCAGGTGGCGCGACAGCACGATGTGACCATCGAGAATGCCGCGCACCGTATCGGCCACCGGTTCATTCATGTCATCGCCTTCCACCAGCACGGTATAAAGGCCGGTAATGGTGCCTTTTTCACTCGCGCCAGAGCGTTCCAGCAATTTCGGTAACAGCGCGAAAATACTCGGCGTATAGCCCCTGGTCGTGGGCGGTTCCCCGATTGCCAGACCAATCTCTCGTTGCGCCCAGGCAAACCGGGTCACGGAGTCCATCATTAACATGACATCGAGTCCCTGCTCGCGGAAAAATTCAGCGATTGTCGTGGCAACCAGCGCTCCCTGCAGCCGAAGAATGGCTGGTTGATCCGAGGTAGCCACCACAACCACGGATCGCGCCATCCCTTCGGGTCCCAGACGTTGTTCGATAAATTCCCGTACTTCGCGTCCACGCTCACCGATGAGAGCAATGACATTCACATCGGCGCTGGAGGAGCGAGCGATCATACCGAGCAGCGTGGATTTTCCCACGCCGGACCCGGCGAAGATACCGACGCGCTGTCCTTTTCCGCAAGTGAGCACGCCATCTATCGCGCGCACGCCGAAGCGCAGCGGTTCGCGTATTGGCTGCCGGCGCAATGGATGCGGCGGCGCCTGTGACACGGGCGCGGTGGTCTCCGGAAAAATCGGTCCCTTGTCATCAATTGGTCGTCCCAGGCCGTCTAATACACGACCAAGCAAGTCGCCGCCTAACTGCACGGCGTGCGGCTCCCCGGTGGCGATGACGTCATTGCCATGCGCGATGCGGTCTACGTTCCCAAGCGGCATCAGCAACACGCGGTTGCCACGAAAACCGACGACTTCAGCGGGCACGGGCGCGCGATTACGACCGGTTATGATCTGGCAGAGCTCGCCGATACTGGCATGCGGACCGTTTGCCTCAACGACAATGCCCACCACCTGCGCAACCTTGCCATTCGATTTGATGGTGTCGAGGCGTTTCACGATGCCGATATAGCGGTCCAGTTTACTCGCCGGCAGATTCACCGACATCCTCCACAACGCTCTCAATCGCTTTCGACACGATGGCAAGCTGTGCCGTAATCCGGGCATCGAGTGAGCCGCTTTTCGTCTCGACAATCACGCCACCCCGGTTGACGCGCCGGTCTTCGATGAGTTGAAATTCCGTAAGGCCGTCGTGATCCATGAGCAGTGACGGACGCGCGGCGGCCAGGATCGCCATGTCTTCCGGATGCGCCCGGATAAAAATTTCTTCACGGTCTCGCAAACGTTTCAAACAGGCACGGGTGATCTCCACGACAGTATCCGGACTCAACGCGAGTTGGCGGAGGATGATTTTCTCAGCGACCACGGTCGCCAGACGCGCCAGATCACTTTCCGCGCGCGTGAAAAATGCCTCGCGCTCACGTCCGATCTCGGCTAATAGCGCGAGTATTTCTCCGAGACGCTCCTGATATTCCGCCTGCGCGGCGGCGTATCCATCAGCATAGCCCGCGTCGCGCGCCTGCGCCTTCAGTGCTTCCGCTTCAGCGCGCGCGGCGGATATGAGATCCGCCGCCTCGCATTCCGCTTGCCGCATAATTTCTTCGCGTACCAGCGCAGGGTCAGGCGTGGGCGGCGGTGGCGGCGGCGGCGGCGATGGCGCGTGCGGCAACCAGCGTTGATGACCAACAGCTTCACCATTGCGGAGGAGTTTAGGCATGCGTGAGCTCCTCCTGCGGCGAGAGGGTCTCCGCGATGACATCCTGCGCCAGCCGGCACAGGCGCTGTTGCGCTTGCGTAATTTCGCAAAGACGGACTTGAAGCGGTGCTTTCATACGCGCACGGATACCGGCACGCAGTCGAACCGGCAGCGCCTGCAGTATCCGCTGGGCGCCGGCATGGTCCGTGCCACGCAGCGCCCGTGCCACGTCATCTACAGCGGCACGGGAGACAATCACGCGTAACACCGCGCGGTCCAGCGCGGCCAGTGTCGCGAACGTCATCACCGAAACCGGCGGAGGCGCCGATGGCGTTGCCTGCTCGGTTTTCGCTGGCAACAGATCTCGCGCCGCTTCCCCCTGCATTGCTTCATGGAAGTGAAAGCGTTTCGCCTTCGCGCGGAGCGCCTGCTCCAGATGCAGTGCGACTTGTTCCGCGGGAGGTGGAAGCTCCGCGCACCGGGCTCGGACGGCAGGTTGCTCCTCGGCGGGCAGATGGGTGAGAATAGCCTGGCGACGATCGGCGGGGAGCGGCAGCAGCAGCAGCGCCACCAAACGCGAGGGTTCTCCGGTTAATAACTCCGCCGCGCGTGCCGGTGTAATAGTTATAAGGTAAGGAGTATCGTGCCCGTGCCGCGGAGATGCGGTCAGCGCGCGCAGTTCGCGGAGCATCGCGCGTTTTGTCTCATTCGGCAGCGCAGCCAGCGCGTGCATCGCCTGACGAATCTGCTCCGCCTGGGAAGCGGGGAGTTGCGCAAGTATCTCATTGGCTCGCTCACCCCCCAGCGCCTGTATCAGCAAGGCAGCTTTCTGACTGTTCCTCACGCTCTGTCCGGATGTAGGCATCTGCTCGACTCCGTCCTGTTGTTCTTACTCTTCACTCATCAGCGATTTGATGACCGCGGCCACGCGCTGCGGTTCCAGGTGACGCAGGCTATCTTCCGCCGGCATCTCGGTAACCGGTGCAACATCTGCGTCCCCCAGTGCCGCTTCCGCCGGCGCGCTGAGTAACGCGTATTGCTCTACGGCATGATCGCCGCCAGGCAGCATCGGATACATCGGTTGCTCATCCCCCCCGGCCACCACCGTGCGCGGCGGCGGCGCCATTGTGCGCTTGAACAGCGCCAGCGCGATGCTGGCGAAGAGGACGATGAGGATCGCGGAGACGCCATACCGGCCGACCAGCGTCATCATCGCGCGTTTTGCTTCCTGTTTCTCCGCCTGCTGCTCCGCTGCCATGGCAGTGGTATCAAACGGAATCGCCTCCACCGCCAGTTGATCGCCACGCTTTTCGTCTATCCCCGCCGCGGCGGCCATCATCGTCTTCAGCGCCGTCACCTGTTCATCGCTCACGCTTTTATCCACGAAGAGCGCCAGACTGATGCGCGCGATCTCGCCGGGCTGCACGGTTTCCGATTCGGTCTGCTTCGTGACCCGGTACTGCGTCGTATTTTCCTCACGCGCATAGCTGTTTCCGCCCCGATTCGCGTTATTGCCCCCCGTTCCCCACAGTGTTGGGGGAACTCCCGCCGCTCCCCCTACCGCCGCGCGCGCGCCGTCATACTTTTCCACGGTTCGGTGCTGGCTTTCCAACACCCCTTGTCCGGCGCCATCGGTAACCGGTGAGTAGGTTTCGCGCTGGATCGTGCGGCTGTTTCGGTTGAGTGAGACGCTGGCGCGCACGAGGGACTTATTCATACCGAGCACCTGATCCAGCATGCTCTGCAGTCGTTCCTCCATCTGCGTTTCCATCGCGCGCTGCATCTCCATGACGGCAATGCCGGTCGCGCCCGTCAACTCCGGGCGATCCGAAAGCAGATTGCCCCGCGTATCCACCACCGTGACACGCGCGGGATCCAATCCTTCGACGGCCGACGAGACCAAATGAATAATGGCTTTGATCTCGCGCGAATCGGGGCGTCCGCCGCGCAGCGCCAGCACCACCGACGCCGAGGCTTCTTCGATATCGGTCACGAACAGGCGATGCTGCGGGATGACGAGATGCACGCGCGCCGTCCGCACGGACTCAAGCTGACCAATAGTACGCGCCAGCTCACCCTGCAGCGCGCGGAGGTAATTGAGGTGTTCGCTGAATTCCGATTGCCCGATATGCGGCTTATCGAAGAGCTCAAAGCCCACGTTGCCGCCATGCGGTATCCCTTCACCGGCGAAGCTTAGCCGGAGTTCGTCCACCTGGGTATCCGGTACTTCAATCGTCGTTCCGCCGTTGCTGAGGCGATGCTTAATGCGCTGTTCCTTCAGCTTCTGTACGACCAGTGAGGCGTCTTCAGCAGTCAGATTTCCATATAGTTGAACGTACCGCGGCGCACTGGCGATGGGAACGGCGACGACAACCGCGACCGCGATAATGATCGCGGTGACGATAACGACAGCCTTTTGCTGGACATTCAACTGAGCCCAACGTTGTCCGAGCGAAGGGGGACGCTCGTCTGGCATGGTGGCTCCTCCATTACGTGCGATTCACTGCCGATATCGGGAACGCGCGTCCGCGCCGGCATCGTCACCAAGTAGCTGACGCGGTAAACGGCAGTGGCGATATGCAGTTACAATTGCGTCCGCATAATCTCCTGGTAAGCTTCCAGCATCTTATTCCGTACCTGTACGGTAAAATCCAGCGCCAGTAATGCGCGTTCCATGGCAATGACCGCTTTGTGGGTTTCCTCAGTGTTGCCGGTCGCGACCTGGGCTGCCGCCTGGTCCGCCGTCTTCTGCATGGCGTCAACCTGATCTATCGCCGTGGTAATCTGCTCGCCAAATCCCGGCACCGGCGCGGCCTCCGCCGCGGGACGCGCTTCCGCCTGTCGCTGAACCTGCTGTGGCGAGTAGACTGGTGTAGAACCGATTCCTGTGATAGCCATCTCCGGAACCCTCCGTTGCTCACGTTATCCTCGACCGATTTCCAGCGCCTTGCGCGTCATCGCCTTACTGGCATTCAATGCGGTGACATTCGCTTCATACGAGCGCGTGGCGGCAATCAGGTCGGTCATTTCTTCCACGGCATTGACATTCGGCATGGCGACATACCCGTTCGCATCGGCATCCGGATGACCGGGCTGATACACAAGCTGCGGCGGACGTGGGTCCGCCAATACGTCGCGGACGATCACCCCGCCATCGGCTGACGCTTCAAAGATCGCCTGCATGCGTTGATACGGCCCGCCGCCATCCGTCGTGCGCGACGTTTCGGCGTTTGCCAGATTATTTGCGATCAGGTCCATCCGCAATCGCTGCGCGGCGAGCGCGGACGCCGACGTCTCAATGCTGGACATTAGCATGCCTCCAGGTTTTCCGACTTTTCGCCAGGGGATTATCGGCCTTCGCGAATAGCGGTGCGCAGTTCGCGCAGTTTCATGCTCATGAGTTGCGCGGTCGTTTCATAACGCAGTGAATTTATCGCCACGTCAGCCATCTCTCGTTCAAGGACGACATTATTGCCATCCAGGCCGCGTGGCGAAGTCACATCATCCGTCGTGGTGATGTCTACTTCGGCTGCCGCTTCGCGCATCGAAGGAACATCGGGGGCTCCCCGACTGATGAGTAGGCGCAGTTCCTCCTCAAATCTGACTTCTTTGCGCGAATAGCCGGGAGTATCCGCATTGGCGATATTGTCGGCAAGAGCGCGCTGGCGGGTTGCGGTGCCATCCAGCACTCGGGCCAAGACGGCATGCGTCATGTCGGTAAACAGATCCATGTTATAACCTTTCCCCGATAAGGTCGCGGCGTGCCACGGAGCAATGCCGCGGACACCCTTACGAGGCGTGATCGGCACGGTCGGTCAGTGGGCTCTTCTGGTATATCCCACATATTGTTGTGGTTTTCACACAATTGAGAAGAGGAATTCCTTGAATATTTTGCCAGCGCGGGCGAAAGCGTGGCGGGAGAAGGCAACCGGAGGCTTACACCACCATATCGTCTTCGTCGCCAGGTCCGAGGCGAATCGTGCCGTCTTCAGCCAGCCGGCGCGCACTCTCGACCACCATCTGCTGCGCTTCTTCAATTTGACTCAGGCGCACGGGACCGAGCAATTCCAGTTCCTCACGAATCGTTTTCGCGAAGTTCTCGGACACATTCGTAAAGATCAGGTTGCGCATCTCGTCGCTGGCATTCTTCAATGCCAGCGCCAGGTCATGGGCGTTCAGCGCGCGCAGGATCACCTGCACGTCGCGCGGATCGAGCCGGAGCAGATCTTCGAAGACGAACATCGTCTTCCGCACTTCTTCCGCCAGCGCCGGATCGCGCTCCTGCAGGAACTCGTAGACGCGACGCTCGATAGCGGGATTTGAATGGCTCATAATTTCCACCAGCGCGCGCGCGCCGGTGACGCTGTCGAAATCCTGCTCGCCGCTGTCTTCCGCTCCTCGCGTATCCGACAGCTTTTGCAGCAGTAGATGCTCTAATCGCGCCACCATCTGCGGCATGGGCGTACTGAGGCTCGCCAACCGCATGACGACGTCCTGGCGCGTGGCGTCCGACAAGCCGGAAATCACCTGCGCGGATTTTTCACGCGGCAGGTAATAGAGTACCAGGGCGATCACCGCCGGATGCTCATTCGAGAGAATCGCCAGCAATCGGTGTGCTTCAACGCCGCGCAACCGGCGAAACGGACGCAGCGAGGTATTCTGTGAGAGCTGCTCCAGCACCAGCGACGCTCGCTCCTCGCCAAATAGTTGGCTGAGCAGGCGATGGACGAAATCCAGACCGCCCGCCGCCTCCTGCATCTGGGCCTGGCTGTAACGTTCCAGCAGATCGTCAACCAGTTCCGCGCGCACCTGGGGAGAAACACGCCCGATCTGCGCCATCTGATCGGCCAATAGTTGCACTTCTTGTGGCGAGAGGTGCGCCAATACCTGCGCGGCGCGGTCTACGCCCAGGCAGATCAGCATGGCGGCGGCTTTCGACAGGTTATCCATGACGACGGACATAACGCGCGATCCTTATCCGAAATGCTACGATCCCGTGGGCGAAACGAATTTCGTAATACGGAAGCCAAAGCGTCCGTTTATGACAATTACTTCGCCTTTCGCGAACGGCATGTTGTTCACCAGCAGATCCGCCGGTTGCCCGACGAGCTTTTCCAGCTCGATGACGGCGCCGCGATGAAGCTTCAGGATATCGCGCACCAGCAGTTGCGTGCGTCCCAACTCGACCGTCGCGACCACTTCGATGTCGCTCAGCGCCCCCAGTGATTTCTCCACGTCACCGCTCTCGTCAACGAGCGGCACGGCATCTTCCTCCACCGCAACAAAGGGCGCCGCATCTTCAGACGACAGGCTCATAGTTCTCCCCCATCCACTCACCCTGTAATTGGACAGCCAGTTTCTCGCCCTGGCGGATCATGCGTCCGGTGTAGATCACGCGATTGACGGCGCGCACTTCCACCGGTTCTTCGACATCAGCATCCAGTGATACCACATCGCCTTCATGAAGTGCTGACAGCATGCCAAGTGTCATCGCCTGATCTCGCAGGCACGCGCGCGTCGTCACTGGCAATCCCAGCAGACACTCCCTGAGATACTCCCCGTCCCGCGCCTGCTGCGAATCAGGATCTTCACTTCCCCATGCCTGCCCAACGCTGAGCAGGCGGTCAAAATCTAGGCTGTTCAACGGCAGCGCATAGGTTGCCATGCCGGTATTGCCCCCAAGCGTAAGGGCAAACACGCAAACCATGATGCGGTCTTCGGCATGCGCGGCACGCGACAACAGCGCATTATTCACCACTTCTCGAATCATCGGCTGCAGGGGAAGCAGCACGTCCCACGCGCGTCCCAACTCCTGGACAACGCGCCGGAAAATGTCCTCGAGCAAGCCTTTTTCCAACGGGGAAAAATCTCGCGGCGTACTGTCAACCTCTCCATTCCCCCCCAATCCGCGGTCCAGCAGATAGAACGCCAGGTGCGGATTCAGTTCCAGTAGGCCGACGCCTTCCAGCGGACTGATCGAGAAGGTGCACAGCGCGGTACGTTCCGGCATATAGTTGCAAAACTGACGAAAGGTGATCTGCTCGACGGCGAATGTCTCGATCTGCACTTCTTCGGATAACAACCCGGTCAGAAGACCGGAGACGCCGCGCGCGAAGGCTTGATTGATGTTCTCCATTGCCCGCAGAAACTCGCTGGGAAGATTGTCGGGGCGCGCGAAATCATAGATACGCACTTCATGAAAGGCGCTCTCGCTCATGCCGCCTTGCGCGCCGGCTGTTGCCGTCAACGCGGTTAGCAATCCGTTTATGTCCTGCTGATCGAGCATGATACCTGCCCCGTTGCAATCAGGCGGATTCCGCCATCGCCACATTCACCTCGATCTTCCCGCACACGGTATAAAGAGGGATGACCAATGCCGGTAACGAAGTACCGATCTCGATATTCAGGCCGCGAATAACCGTCGGCGGCGTGATGTCGCAGGAATACCCGGACTCCGCCAGCAAACTCATGGCATTGCCGGAAATGATATTGCCAAGCTCGCTAATGGCGCTGGCAGCCGTTTCATCGAAGGTGATGAAGGGCGTGCCAATCATCGCGCTGGCAATTTTCGTCGCCGTCACCTGGGACATGCCATAGATCACCTGGCCCCTGATCTGTCCGGATACGCCGACGGCGATGGAGATCGGTTGCGAGGTAAAGACCACCGAGCGCACCGCGAGTTGGCCTCGCTCAGTGCCGCCGCCAACAAGCTGCACCAATACGTCAATGCCGGCTTTGATGAACGGATTTACAAATTCGACCTTCACCCGATCCTCCACAAAAAGCCGCGTCATCGCATCAAGCTAACATGACTGCCTCGCCGGCGAAGTGGAGAAGCTCCGTCAGCGCATCAGGCGGCAGCGGTTTACTGAACAGGTATCCCTGTATGCCCTCACACTGACAGGCGCGTAAGAACGCCAACTGGTCTTCATGTTCCACGCCTTCGGCAATGACCCTGAGGTTCATGCTGCGCGCCATCGTGATAATCGCGGTCGCGATGGCCTGGTCATTCGGGTCCGTAGTCAAGCCGCGCACGAACAACTGGTCAATCTTCAGCGTACTTATCGGAAACTTCTTGAGATAAATTAAGGAGGAGTGGCCGACGCCGAAGTCATCTATGGATAACTGCACGCCCATATCGCGCAGGTCCTGCATCACGCTGGCGCTGAACTCGACATCGCGCATGGCCACGCTTTCGGTAATCTCCAACTCCAGATATTCCGGCGGTAAGCCCGTCTCATCGAGCGCGGCGGCAACCATCTCCAGTAAATTGTGCTGGTGGAACTGCCTGGCGGAAAGATTGACCGCCATGCGCATTAAGGGGAAGCCGGCTTGCTGCCAGGTGATACTCTGCCAGCAGGCCTGGTGCAGCACCCACTGGCCAAGGGGTACGATCAACCCGGTTTCCTCGGCCACCGGAATAAATTGCGCGGGCGAGATCATCCCCAACGTGGGGTGCTGCCAGCGCAGCAGCGCCTCAACTCCGATGATACGCCCGGTCACGGCACAGGCCTGCGGTTGGTAGAAGAGCGCAAACTGCTCCTGAACCAGCGCGTTCCGCAATTCATTTTCCATTTCCAGGCGTTCCGTAGCTTTTTCACTCATCGCCGCGTGGTAACATTGAAAATTATTGCGCCCCTGCTCTTTCGCGTGATAGAGCGCGGTATCGGCGTGGTGCAACAGCGTCTGCGCATCGCTGCCATCCTGTGGGAAGAGCGCGATACCCACGCTGGTCGAGGTGTGTATCTCTTTCCCATCCAGTAAGAAGGGCTGTTCAAACGCCTGCACAATCTTCCGCGCGACCGACAGCGCGTCATCGGCATTGGCAATTTCATGCAGGAGAATCGTGAACTCATCCCCGCCAAGCCGCGAGATCGTGTCTTCCCCGCGCAACCGCGCGCGCAGACGGTCGGCCACGCCTTTCAACAGCAAATCGCCGACGGCATGTCCAAAGGTGTCATTCACCGTTTTGAAACGGTCAATGTCCAGAAACATGACCGCCAGCATCGTCCCATGACGACGGGCGCGGGTGAGCGCATGCGTGAGACGATCCTGAAAGAGCGCGCGATTGGGAAGGTCCGTCAGTGTATCGTGATACGCCTGATGGCGAATCATGTCTTCAGCCTGTTTGCGCTCGGTGATATCCAGCATGATGCCTTGCAGGTAGACCATGCGCCCAACGGGAGGCACGAGGATATGCAGTACATCCGTCAAATCGGTATCCCGGCGCACCAGGAAGCGTGTCTCCACCCAGCGTACGGCATGGTGCGGGATCATCAAGCGGAATTCCAGCACGAACTCATCCTCACCATCCGCGAGCGCGCGCTCAACTTCCTGCCGTATACGTTTGCGGTCGAGATGATGGACGATATCGGTAAACATCCGCTGCTGGGTGTAAAACTCCTCCGGGATATAGTGAAACTGGCTTACGCTTTCGGAAATGAAATCAATCGGCCAGTTCTCGGTCAACCGACAGCGAAACACCACGAGCGGGCTGTGACAGACGATATCTTCAAGCTCTTTCCGCGCGCGGAGCGCATCGCGCAGCGCTGTTTCCATGCGCCGGCGTTCGGATATCTCTTGCTGATAGGCGCGTGTCTGCTGGTCGAGTTGCCCGAGGTATTCGTTGCTGATGATAACCATTGCCGCGAGTTCCGCGGTCTTCTGCAGGAGGTAATGCTGGCCCTCGACAAGGACGGTCGAACGATGTGCATGCAACGAAATGTGCCCAAGCGTCTGTTCCTGGTATCGCAAAGGGACGCTGATTTCCGCCGGTGTGTCCGACAGGCATTCAGCGGGGGAGCCGCACGTGGCTCGGGCGATCGCATGCCTGTCCGTTGACATGAGTTGGGATTGCGCGTCAGCCAGGTCTATACCATAGCAGGCAATGACTACGTCAGGGCCTGCTTTTCCCGGCTGGGTAATCATCCCATGCGAGCAATCCATGTGTGAGCAGAGGACATGGAGGAGTTGCGTCAAATACTCTCGCGGGGGGAGGAGGATATCTATCGCCAGCATTGATTCCACAACAGCGTGCATCGCGTCTGCTCCTGCGGGCGCACGAATACCTGCGTCCTGTTTACTGGGAATGGCATGCGTAAGGACTCGGTTATGAGGTTGCTTCGCCTTGCCTTCCTATCTTTTCCATACCTCTTGCATATTCATGCATGGTCTCGTCATTATTCCGTGGGATTGCCGGCTGGTCGCTTCCGCGAAGCGCCGGCATCCCGGCGTTAGTATCGGTTGCCAGGCGATGATAGTTTAGAGATTATCTCAAAACGTCTCGCCGGCGTTTCATTCAGCAGGGTGACGGCGTGTTCGGCATGGTTGAGGTAAATGGATGCCTTTTCAATAGGTCCAGATCGCCGCCAGTCCCGCGCCTTTATAACCCGCCGACACCGCGGGCACCCAGCGCGGGACGTCTTTGCCGGTAAGACGCCAGTAGTCGAGGGCGGCGGGGAGGATGAGCAGGGCGGCCAACGTGTCGGTGGAGAGGCCGGTGGCTTCTTCGATGCCAATCAAGTCGCCGTCGGGGTGATTGTTGAGGAAGGTGAGGTAGGCGGCGGTAATGGCAATGTGGCTCATCACCATGCCGGCGTGGTGCTGAGACAATCCTGCTGCAGGACGAGCTTCGTATTTACGAAGGATGGCTTCCGACAGCAGCCATTGCGTCTGGATGCCGGCGGATGCTACTTCGAGATGGCTGCTTCGCGTCATCCGCGCATTGGGATAGACGATGGAGAATCCGTCAACGCCGATATCGTAGCCTTCAGCCGTGGCGACAATGCCATGGCCGATTTCATGGACGACGATGCCGGTGAGCATCCCCGCGAGGAACGGTAGCGGACGGGATTTCGTCTCGTTGATATCCCACGCCTGCGCGTTGGAAAGGGTCGCCAGCATGAAGCCGCAAAGCAGAAGTAGAAAGGCGCGCATGTTATCTCCGTATATGACGGGGCGGACCGCATGGCCCGCCCCTGTTGATGTTACCACGACGCGAACTCGCTCACAGCGCCGCCCGCGCATCCTTCACCACGCGCATCAGCTCCCTTGCGGTATCGGTGAGCGCGCCCCAGTTGCTCGCTTTGATGGCCGCGCGGTCCACCAGCTTGCCGCCAACGCCCAGCGCCATGGCGCCGGCCTTGATGTAGTCGGCGGCGTTGCTGACGTCTATACCGCCGGTCCCATGCGGGACGCCGGGAAGATTTTAAAGACTTCCGCGCCCGCCTTCTTGGCCGCCAGCACCTCCGTCG
This sequence comes from Armatimonadota bacterium, assembly GCA_022708765.1. Lineage (GTDB taxonomy): Bacteria > Armatimonadota > Hebobacteria > CAIYQO01 > CAIYQO01 > JAKIYB01. Next base: position 14,181 of record JAKIYB010000040.1, read on the forward strand.
GCGTCAGCACGCCGGGGAAGAAGGCGACGTTCTGCCTCTTCGCGTAGGCGAACACTTCGGCGTCATACGCCGGGCTGACCATGTATTGCGCGCCAGCCTCGATAGCCATCTTTGCCTGTTCTACCGTGGTCACCGTGCCCGCGCCCAGGTAGACATCATCGCTCAATTCACCGGCGAGTTTGGCGATGATCTTTTCCGCGTTCGGCACGGTAAAAGTTACTTCAATCGCCAGCACGCCGCCGTCACGCACGGCTTTCACCGCGCCCAGCGCTTCCTCGGCGTTATCCGCGCGAATCACCGCCACCACTCCGCAGGCTTTCACGCCCGCAATGACTTCCGCAGGGGTTCTCACTGTGTGCTCCTTTATTGTATCGCCAATACTACCGCGCATCACTGTCCCGACCCCCTGAAGGAGGTGGTGATCCACGGTAAGCACGCGATAGCGCGCCGTATTCCATAATATTCAGGGCGTTCAGCGTCCTACTCGTCGTTCGCCCCCTCCTTCAGGGGGGCATACCGCAATATCGTCGCAGCATTACGCCTGCTGTGTGACCGTCAGGTTCGGCTCATCAGCCAGGCTTTCGTAGAGGGCCAACGCCACATCGAGTTCGCGCTTGCCGCCTTCCAGCAGCAGCCATACCGCGCCTTCCGCCCCGGCGACGCCGCCGGCGGAGAGCAGTCGCGCTTCCACGTCACAGAGGATAGCGAACGCTTCGATCTCGGTAATCACCGCGCCGGTGATGGGGAAGAGTGAGACCACCGGCGCCGCCGGATGGGACACGGCGTCGCGGGTGACGCAGGAGAGCTCGTTAATATCGTCCTGGATGAGCTTCTCCAGCCCGATGGGGATGATCAGGTGAATCTTCCGTGAGATGATGGTGCCGTAGGTGCCGCCGATGGTGCCGCCGGTGGGATGCCCCACGAGGATGCCCACCACCATCTCCGGGTAATTCAACGCGTTACCGCCTTTGATGAAGACATCATCCGGCCCCATCTCCGCAACCGCGCCTACCACGGTAGCGCCGTCAATCGCTTCACCGTGCTTCAGCACGATATCGGGATATTTCCCGGTACCCAGCAGATTGCCCGGCACGCGTTTGGGCATGGTACGCCCGGCCACGTATTCGCCCTTCGGCAGTTCATGGCCGAGAATCTCCTCGGCGACATAGGCGTTTGTCGTCCCCCGCCCAATGGCCACCATGCCCTCTTTCAACGCCCGCTGCACCTGCGGCAGGGCGGCAACCGCCTTCGCGATGAGGCGCTTGCTCTGGGCGACGGTTAGGACGATTGATGCATACATATTAATACTCCTTTTCTATCCATACCGTTTTTCCCACTTCAACAACTCGGCAACGGCGGCCAGCGTGCTGCCGCGTTGAATCTCTTCGCGGATGCGGTTTTCGCGTTCCAGCACGTCCATGGCGCGGTTGGTGATTTCCACCGCC
>JAKIYB010000410.1:0-2432 GCA_022708765.1 Armatimonadota bacterium
TTGATGGGCGCATTACACGCGAAGAAGTCCTGCGGGCGCGGCCCGAAGCCGAAGATTTTTAGCCCCTGCACGCCCAGCACCATGCGGGCGATGGTGACGAAATGCGCGACCTTCGGCCCCAACTCCTCCGGTACGCCCACCGGCATCTGCGGGATGTAGGCGCGCAGGTTGCGCAGGCCGATGTTGTAGGACGCGTTCAGCATGCCGCAGTAGGCATCGCCGCGGTCGTCCACCAGACCGGTCTTCGTCTCCTCAGCCGCCGCGCAGAGCATCACCGGACCGCCGAAGCGCTGGGCGAAGATCGTCGTCGGACCTTCCGGGCCAAAGTTGCCGAGATAGATGACGGCGGCGTTGGCGCCGTCTGCCTGCACCTCGTCCAGCGCTTTCAGCGCGTCGGCTTCACTCTCGATAATCACCGAGCACGCGCTCGCCGCCACGCCCTGCGCCTTCAGCGCCTCCATCAGCTTCGCCAGCCGCTTGCGCGTCAGCTCAATCGGAAAACAGTCCCGGCTGACGCCCACCACCGCCAGCTTGACTTCGGGAGCATTGGTCAACAACATGAAAAACCTCCTCCACACGGCTTTTGCCACGATTGGAATACGCTGAGACACACGTCAGCGGCCCCAATGGGCCGCCTTTCTCGATATTCATTCGCCGCGACAACCCTCATTACCTTCTGGAGGGCGAGACTCCGTCGAGCCGCGTACGGAAGAACCGCACCCGCACCTCCACATACGCCCCGAGCGTAACCTCACCTCTTCACCTCTTCACCTCTTCACCTCTTCACCTCACACCCGCTGCTCCGTCCGCATGATGATCATCTCCTGCCACTCCGTCTCCAGCGTGGCGAAGCGCGCCGACCAGCCGGAGACGCGCACGGAGAGGTTGGGGTAGCGCTCCGGGTGCGCCTGGGCGTCGCGCAGCAGGGCGGCGTCTACCACGTCAATCTGCATGAAGATGCCGCCCAACTCTACAAAGGCGCGCATCAGACCCATCAGCGCCTGGAGGCCCGCCTCGCCCTCCAGCGAGGAGGGGATGATCTTCAGATCGAGCGCCGTGCCGCCGGGCAGTTTGGCAAAATCCACCGCGCAGTGCGAGCGGATGGCTGCCGTCGGGCCCTGCGTATCCGAGCCCGGCGAGGGCGAGAAATTCGGCGCCAGAATCTCCTGGCGGTGCCGTCCGGAGGCCGCCGCCAGCCGGTGCGGGCGAAAGTCAGACCCCTCGCGCCCGAAGGTGCTGATGCCCGCTGGCCGCAGGATGCCGTAACGGTCGCGCACCTGCGCCACCAGGTCGGTGAAGGCGTCGTAGACGCGGCGAGCCATGGCGTCCGCCGCTTCCGCGTCGTTGCCCCAGAAGTCGAAGCGCGACCGGATGCTCGCTCGCAGCGCTTCCTGCCCGTCCCAGTCGGTTTTGAGGATGGCGAGAAACTCCGGCAGCGTGAAGCGGCCCTCGTCATACACCAGCGCCTTGATCACCAGCAGGCTGTCCGCCGTGTCGGGGATGCCCCCGGCGTGCGGCGAGAGCACGGTGTAACGCGGCCCGCCCTCGTCGTACCCCCGCCCGCGGGCGATGCAGTCCTCCACGAAGAGCGACAGCAGCGGGCTGGGCGACTTGCTGAAGTGCCAGGCATTCACCAGGTCGGTGAGCTTGCGTGCCAGCCGCAGGCGGAAATCGGCGAAGAGCGCCTCGAAATCGGGGTAATCAACCGGTTCCTCGCGCGCAAGCCCCAGCGTCTCCTGCAGCAGTTGCAGCGTGTCGAACGGCTGATAGCCGAAGCGCGTCTTCCCCGGCGCCAGCACCTCCCAGCAGCCGTCGTTAGCAAAGTTGCGCGCCTCGTCTAGCGGGTAGCCGAAGGCGTGAAGGTTGGCGATGATGCGGTCTTCGTTATACACGGCCACGATGCCGCCACCCAGCCGCTGCACCTCGGCGATGCGCCGCAGCAGGCGCTCTGGCGTGCGCGACGACAGCCGCACGGCGATGGGGAAATCGCTGATATGCAGTTCTTCCACCACGTCGAGCACCAGGTAGGTCACCTCATTGGTAACGTCCCTACCCTCTTCATCCACGCCGGCCAGGACAATATTCTGGTAGAACTGGGCGTCGCCCGAACCGCGCCCGTCGCCGGTGATCCATTCGCACCCCTTGATCCAGAAGTGAGCGAGGATTTCCCGTGCCGCATCCAGTGTCAGGCGCCCCGCCGCCAGGTCGGCCTGCAGGAAAGGTCCGAGCAGCTTGTCAATGCGCCCGATGCCGCTCCAGTTGCCGCACAACCGCTGGAAATCCCAGAGGAACCACAGCGCCTGTACCGCCTCGTGAAAGGTTTCCGGCGGCGCGTCCGGCACGCGGCGGCAGACATCGTAAAGCCGCAGATAGTGCGTTTGCGCCTTGCCCTCGCTCGCGCCGATCAGCCGCTCCACCTCGGTCAGGTAGCG
>JAKIYB010000410.1:2442-4286 GCA_022708765.1 Armatimonadota bacterium
TCGCCATCGCCGTCAGGCAGGCCCGCATCGCCATCAGCAGGTCGCGCCCCTCGACATCCAGCTCCGCGCTCGCCAGCCGCGCCTCCACCTCCGCCCGCAGGCCGCGCAGCCCCACCCGCAGCGCCTTCTCGAAACCGATGGTGGTGTGGCTGATGGAGCCGAAGGGCGTGAGCGGCATGCGGTGCCACGTCGCCTCGGTGAGCGTCGCCGCGCCCAGCAGCAGTTCGCCCGGCAACACCCGCAGCGGCGCCCGCGCGGCAATCAACCGCACCGCCTCCGCGTAAATCGCATTCTGCGTCGGCAGCGCCAGGAAGAACGCCGGATCAATGGCGAACTCCGCGCACGTCATCGTCCGCCCGACCTCCCCGGCGACATACCGCGCCGCCAGCGCGCGCGTCCCCTCCGACAGCCGCGCCGCCGCCGGCGCAAACCCTGTCGCTGCTCCGAATCCGCCGGCTAATAACGCCTCGCCCGTCATCAACCTTCAACCTCCAACCGTATTATCAGACCGGGGGTGAGGGCTGTCAATTGTTAGTATATCAGAGTCCCGATGTCATCGAACTAGCCGATCCCATGTCAGCGCAAGACCCTCTCCCAGACTCTTCCCTTTGAATACTTTTCGGTGCTTCGCGGCCAACCCGCTCTTCCCATCAATGGAATCCTCAAATCCCACAAGTCACGGCTCAGATATACATACGGATACCCCAATCAAATGATAATTCCAAAATAGGAAGCCTACCGTTCGTTCTCTGTGCCGTTTCCCCTCTCCCAGCCAGGATGGCGGCCGGGGGAGGGGTGGCCGGCAGGCCGGGGAGGGGTGAGCGCCGGCAGGGACGCGATGACGGCTGGATGCCCCCCATCTCGCCGATTGAACGGGAGTTAACGAGTATTTTGGGCAGATATGATCCCCCATCGCAAACACATGCTTGACAATCATTCGTATTTGTGCTATACTGCCGCCTGTACCATGACAAAAGAAAAGCGCCCGTCCCCAATCCTCTTCGGCGGAAAAGATGTACCACCCCGCATTTTGAGAATTTGCACTTTCCGCGGGGTGATACACCAGCCCACGGGGACAGTTGACGCCTGGCCACGTCGCGCACCGTCCGGTGATTCAACACCACGCGGTGCTAACCATGACACCCCGCCAGGCGTTGACTGTCCCCTCTCGGACACCGCTCATACTATGAGAATAGCATAACCCGCGTCCATCTGAATACGACAGCTTCAGTGGTCTTATGGCTACTTTTCGCAAAAAAACAATCTTTTATTTTGCTCGCGTCTTTGCGCCTTTGCGCCTTTGCGTGAGACCATTACCCCCCATTTCGCGAAAATGCACAAGAATAGGGGGTAACGACGGGGGGTAATCGCCAACTCGTACTCGTAATCGTGCTCGTAATCGAATCCACGCACCCAATACTCTATTACTGATCACTGCTCACATTTTACTGCTCGCTGCTCGCTCACGCCCCCACCAGCCTCTCCAGCGCGCCCTCCGCCTCCTCCACCAGCGCCCGCGCCTCCGCTTCCGTTGGCGCTTCGGCGGTGACGCGGATGATGGGCTCGGTGTTAGAGCCGCGGGCCTGCAGCCAGCGGTCGGGCCAGAGGATTTTCAGGCCGTCGGTGAGGTCTATGGTCTCCGCCGCGTAGCGGTCCTGCAGGGCGCGCAGAGCGGGGGCAATCTCGCGGGCCGGACAATCGAGTTTTTCCTTGACGATGGCGTAGCTGGGAATTCGCGCGCGCATGGCGCTGATGCTGCCGCCTTCCAGCGCCAGCGCTTCAAGGATGAGCGCCATGCCGACGAAACTGTCGCGGCAGGGGTTGATGGCGGGCACAATCACCCC
>JAKIYB010000411.1 GCA_022708765.1 Armatimonadota bacterium
ACGCCGCCATCGGCGATACCGATGTCACCGGCGACGGACGCTGGCACGTGCTCGGTCTCATCCGCACCCCCGATGTCGCACTGGAAGCAAGCAAAACCGTCGGGTGGCCGCCGGATGACTTTTATCGCGAATACGGCATCTCCACGCTGCTGGTACGGGTAGATCTGCTGTCAGGCGCTGTCGAAGAGCTCTGGGAGGAGCCGGCGCCGGCCTGCGTGGACCACATCTCGGTGAATCCATGTGATAATAACTTGATCCTCTACTGCCACGAAGGCGCCATTCCCTACCAGTATGGGCGGATGTTCATTCGGCGCGTTGGAGAGGGAACTGCGCGGCCGGTGCGCGACCAGCGCAGTGGCCGGGTGAAAGTCACGCATGAGCGCTGGTTCAGCGATGGCCTGCGCATTGCGTATCATGGCATGTACCTGCGGGAATCGGGCCAGGAACACTACGTGGGCATCTACGACACCACGCGCGAATTACCGTTGGAGTATCCACTGGACGATCCCACCCTCGCCGCCTGGCACAGCACGCCGTCTCCCGACGGCACGCTGCTGGCGATGGATCAGCAGGCCGGCCACACCGGCATCCGGCTGCTCACGCTGGCGGATGGCGTATGGCATACCGAACTGGCTACCAGCGTCTGCTCGGATTCCGCGCCGTTGGAATACTGGCAGTACCGCGAGCAGGATCCCATCTGGACGCCGGATGGCCGCGGCATCCTCTTCCGCGCGGCGGAACAGGGGGGAGTCAGCATTTATCTGGTCGAAGTATGACCATCATTCCAGTTCATCCATTTTTCCTAGCGCCAGAAAGAAAATCAACAGCGCCGGCAAGGCGTCAAAGATGAAGCGCCAGATTGTCATGTTGCCGGTCATGATGGACAGACCGACAGGGATGACGGAGAACACGCAGAAAAGCCAAAAGCCCCAGCGCCCGCCGCGCAGCATACCGATGCACGCCGCCATGCGAATGCCGGGAATGATCGCGAGGAAGAGAGCGATGGCCCCGGCGCCGCCTTCGCCACTGGTGAGGGAATGCACGACCAGTGAGCCGATGAGAAGAAAGAGCAGACCGAGGCCGTTCAGCCCGGCTACGATCCAGAGGAGGATGGTGAGGAACCAGCCGAGTGGAGGTTCGTAGGTATCGCGCGGCTGCGGGCGGCGTATCTGTTTAGGGGCAGGCATGGACTTCGCCGGCTCCGGTGGTGGTTGATACTGCGGCGCCACGGGCGGGGCGGCGACGGCGGGCGCGGCGGTGGCGGCTCCTGTCCTCCCGGCCTTGGCGCACTTCGGACAGGTGCTCTCAAAGGGATCCATGACATACCCACACTGCGGACAATCCATTGGGTACCTCCTGGTTGCATCGGGTTACGCGGGCATGGTTCGTCCATTGAGCGATAGTGTAGCGACGATTGGGGAATAGCGCAATACGGGCGTTTGTGTTCTGTCGCGTTGGGCATGCATGGTATCGCAGTGAAAACCTGCCGCATCCGTCACATCAACCCACGTTCCTTCATGCTGACGAAGCGGTTGTCGCCGATGACGAGGTGGTCGAGGACGGGGATGCCGAGGAGGTCGCCAGCCTGTTTGAGGCGGGCGGTGAGGGCGAGATCTTCCTTGCTGGGGGTAGGGTCGCCGCTGGGGTGGTTATGAGCAACGATGATGGCGGCGGCCTTGCGGCTGATGGCGGCGTGGAAGAGCTCGCGCGGGTGCACGAGGCTGGCGTTGAGCGAGCCGACGCTGATCTCCTGCATGCCGGTCACCTCGTTTCGGGTGTTCAGCAGCAGCGCGCGAAAATGCTCCTCGCGGAAGAGGCGCATCTCCTCCATCACCAGCGCGGCGGCGTCCCGCGGGTTGGTGATGACCGGGCGCGGGGCGTCGGTGGCGGCAGCGAGCCGCCTCCCCAACTCGAAAGCAGCCTTGAGCTGACAGGCCTTTGCCAGCCCGATGCCGTTGATCTCGGATAACTCCTGCACGGTGGCGGCGGCAAGGTTTTTCAGGTTGCCGAAGCGCGCGAAGAGGTGTTGCGCCAGTTGAATGGCGGAGGTACGGGCGTTGCCGGTGCGCAGCAGGATGGCGATGAGATCCGGCACGCTCAATGACGCTGCCCCCAGCCGCTCCAGCCGTTCGCGCGGGCGTTCCTCCTGCGGCAGGTCGCGGATGAGGGTGGTGTAGTCGGACATGGGGTTCCTCCCTATATCGTCGTCGTCATCGCTTTCTCTGGAGGGCGAGTCTCCGTCAAATCACGGGCATACCACCCGTGGAAAAGTCTGTAATAACGTGATTCCGGCGCTTTCGCGCGGCCCTCACCCCCGACCCCTCTCCCAATCCTGGGCGAGGGGTGACTGGCATAGAACACGATTCTGTTACCGTTCGTCATCTCACTCCCCTCGCCCAAAGCTGGGAGAGGGGCCGGGGATGAGGGCCGCGCGGCTCGACGGAGTCTCGCCCTCCAGTATGTATCCGGTAACTCTTCCTGTTGTCGAACGGGATGGTTCGGTTATCCTTCTTCGAGTTCCTTCACCTCGCGCGAGAGCAGCGCGTCAAAACGCCGACCACGCCGATATTGCAGGGTGATACCCGCCTGGGTGATGAGGAGGAGGGCAAGGCCGCCGAAGAACAGGCCGCCCGGCCAGAGCGTCGCTGTCCAATCCAGACTGTACCACTGGAACGCCACCACCATGCCCCAGATGGCGCCAATGATGAAGCAGAGCAAGCCGATGATGTTGAGGAACCAGCCCCAGCCGGAGTTACGGTAGAAGAAAAAGGCGGTGCTCCAGTAGGCGCCACCATAGCTCTTGCCCAGGCGAAACGCGAGGAAAAGATACTGCTTGGTGCGCTGATCCATCGGGTTCAGCCGGAAACTCCGCGCCAGCACGCGTTGCGCCAGATCATACTGCTCGGTATGCACCAGCGTGATGCCGTAGTCGCGCAGGTAATCCCAGCGGTTGGGATAGACCTCCACCGCGTCCGCCAGCAGCTTTTGGGCGGCGGTATAATGCTTGCGGCGCAGGTGGTGGCTACCGAGCAGTGCCTTCGCGTAGCCATCCTGCGGGTTTTGCTGCAGCGCCAGCGTCACCTGCTCTACCGCGCGCCCTTCCTGCCCACGGCGGAAGCGCACATCGGCGGATAGAGTGAGCAGCGTGGGGTCATTCGGAAAACGCGGCAACGCGGTGTTCAGCGTCTCCTCCGCCAGGCTGAGCATGTTGAAGGTGAGATAAACCTGCGCCAGCGTGGCGAAGGATGCGGGATTGTCGCCATCCAGCACAACCGCCTGATACGCCGCCTTTGCAGCCGGTGGGTATTCGCCCAATGTCATGTGCAGGTAGGCAAGGATGCGGAAGGCATCCGGTTCCAGCGGATGCTCGCGCCACGCCTGCTGCGCCGCCGCCAGCGCCTCGTTCAGATTGCCGGCGAGAAAAAAGGTCTCCGCCTCCTCCAGCCGCGCTCGCGCCGCGCATCCCGGCGCCAGATGGAAGAAATGACTCGCTGCCGTTGTCATGGGTCGTCCCTCACCCCGATTTATTTGAATATGTGAAGCTGACACGCAAGTTTAGGTTCACCTTTCCCCCTACCCCCTCCCCGCTCAGGGGAGGGGGTAGGGGGAAAGGTAGTTCAGAACCAGGCTCCTCTTTTCTGCTTCAATGTTCCCCTCCCCATCTAGGGGAGGGGGCAGGGGGAGAGGTGAACCCCAGGCCTGGTCCTTACCTTACTTCCATAATTTCACCAGTGACCTTGCCGTCTGTCAATGTAAGAATTCCCACCGTCAACGCGCGGGCATCAAACTGCGGCTTGCCGGCGGTGCCGGGATTGAACCACAGGACGCCGTTGATGACTTCGTTGCGCGCCTTATGCGTATGGCCGTGAATGATGATGTCCGGTGGCGGCGTCAATCTCTCCGCGCGGTAAGGTTCGTGGCAGAGGAAAAGGTCCACGCCTTCCAGGGTGAGGCGTCGTGTGTCGGGATACAACGGCGGGCCAAAGCCCACGTCGGTATTGCCGCGCACCGCCACCACCCGCGCGAGCGTCTCCAAGTCGGCGATGACGCTCTCGCCGCCGATATCGCCCGCGTGTAGAATCATCACCACCCCGGCGAAAGCCTCAAAGACCTCCGCCGGCACCCGGCCATGGGTGTCCGCGATTACGCCGATACGCATAGAACCCTCTTTTCGCCCATGCCGGTCATCTTCCTGCCATTTGGAATAATATGGGGTGCACGCAAAATATGTTGGGAATCCTGGCAGAACAATCAGTACATAGACTTTGCCAACACTCTCATCACC
>JAKIYB010000412.1:0-411 GCA_022708765.1 Armatimonadota bacterium
CCGCGACTTCATCGCGCAACAGAGTGAGGCCGCGCCCGTAGCCACACAGACCGTTCCTCCTCCCGCCCCGGCGGAAGCCGCACCTGCCGCGCCGGCCGCGCCGGCCGCGCCGACGGAACCCCCCGCGCCACCCGCACCCGCCGCGCCGGAGGAGCAGCCGCGCCCGGTGACGAAAGTCATCCGCCGCGCGACCGCCGACGGTCATATCACCGTGCAGCGCGCCAAACCGCGTCCCGAAGGCGCGCCCCAGCCGGGCAAACCGGCGGAGGCGAAGCCACCGGCCGGCAAGCCGGGTGAGAAGAAACGCGGCAGCCATCTGCTGATTCAAGATGGCGACCTGAGCGCGGATGACGATTTCGGCATCGTAAAAGCCGCCGGTACCGTGCCGGTACCTCCGGCCCGCCCGCCGCA
>JAKIYB010000412.1:442-4279 GCA_022708765.1 Armatimonadota bacterium
CGGGCCGCCCCCGCGCGGCCCGCGTCCCGCCGGCGCCGGCCCGCGTCCGGGCGGTCCCGGTGCCCCCCCACCGGTGGTGCCTGAAGGCGCCGCCAAGGGACCGGGCGCAAAACCCGGCCCTGCGAAAAAAGGTCAGAAACGCACCGTTTTCACCGAACGCGATCAAGCGAAGCCGCGCATGCATCGTGCCAGTGATTTCACCTCCACCACGATTCGCGGCCGCCGAAAGCGCCGTGGCCCGAAAGGCGACGCGGGCGGACCGGCCGTGCTGGAAGAGCCGCTGATCATCACCGGCCCCACCACTGTCGGTGAACTGGCGGAGCGCGCCCTCGTCACTCCGGCGCAGATCATCACCCAGCTCATCGGCATGGGCGTATTGGCCACCGTGAACCAGTTGCTCGAACCCGAGCAGTGCGTCGCCGCTCTGGAGAAGTTGAACATCGAAGCACTCTTCGAGAGCGATCTCGCCGAGCAGGCGTCCTGGCGCCTCACCGCCACCACTATCTCTTCCGAGGAGAAGGAAGGTGAGACGCGCCCGCCAGTGGTCACGATTCTCGGCCATGTGGATCATGGAAAAACCACCTTGCTTGACTCGATCCGCAAGACGAACGTCACCGAGCAGGAATACGGCGGCATTACCCAGCATATTGGCGCGTACCAAGTGGTGGTGAACGAAAAGCGGGTCACCTTCCTCGATACGCCGGGCCACGCGGCCTTCACCGCCATGCGCGCCCGCGGCGCCAACCTCACCGACATCGCCGTGCTGGTGGTGGCGGCGGACGATGGCGTGCAGCCGCAGACTATCGAAGCCATTGACCACGCCAAAGCGGCGAAGGTGCCCATCATCGTCGCCGTGAATAAGATTGACGTGCCCGACGCCCAGCCGGATGTTGTGAAACAGCAGCTCACCGCCCACGAACTGGTGGCGGAGGAGTGGGGCGGCGAAACGATCATGGTGCCCGTCTCCGCGAAAAAGGGCGAGAACATTGAGACGCTGCTGGAGATGATCCTCCTCGTCGCGGAAATGGGCGACCTTCGCGCCATCGCCGATAAGCGCGCCTGCGGCGCGGTGGTAGAGTCGAAACTCGATACCCAGCGAGGCCCGGTGGCGACGGTGCTCGTGCAGGAAGGCACGCTGCATGTCGGGGACGCGGTGGTCATCGGTATGGTATCGGGACGCGTGCGCGCCATGGTGGACTATAAAGGGCGTCCGGTGAAGGAAGCCGGTCCCTCCACGCCGGTGGAGATCACCGGTCTCTCCAGTGTGCCGGAAGCAGGCGACCTCTTCGAAGTGGTCACCAACGAGAAGACCGCCCGCGACATCGCCGAGCAGCGCCAGATGAAGGCGCGCGACGAACGGCTGGCCACCGCGCACGTGAGCCTGCAGAATCTCAGCAACATGGTGGCCGCCGGCGTGGTGAAGGATCTGAACCTCATCATCAAGGCGGACGTGGCCGGCTCCATCGAGGCGATTACCCAGGCACTTGGGCAGATCACCCACGAGGAAATCCGCCTGAACAATATCCATACCGGCGTGGGCGACATCACCGAATCGGATGTCTCCCTTGCCGAGGCGTCGCAAGCGATTATCGTCGGCTTCCATGTGAAGACGGAGCCGCAAGCCCGCGCGCTGGCTGAAGACCACGGCATTGACGTGCGCATCTACCAGATCATCTACGACATCATTGATGACGTAGAAAAAGCGATGGTCGGCATGTTGACGCCGGTCTTCGAGGAAGTGGTACTCGGCCATGCGGAAGTGCGCGCGGTGTTCAAGCTCTCCCGCGCGGGCACCATCGCCGGCTGCTATATCACCGACGGCAAGGTGCAGCGTGGCACGAAGGTGCGCGTGAAGCGGGACGGCGAAGTCGTCACCGAAGGCACCCTGGACTCGCTGAAACACCTGAAGGAAGACGTGCGTGAAATGGCGCAGGGCTTCGAGTGCGGTATTGGTCTCGACCGCTTCAGCGCGTGGCAGGAAGGCGATATCATTGAGAGCTACGTGGTGAAGGAATCTCGCCGCGAAACGCTCTGACGGATGCGCGTCCATACAACACCTATACGGGGCCAGGCATCATGCCTGGCCCCGTAGCATTTCAGACGGACGAGACCGCCGGCACGTTATTCCCGCCACTCTTTCCGTGGTCCGACATCGGTGAGTTCGAGAGCCTGGAAACCGAGTTTGAGCGCCGGGGAATCCGCCGGGAGGGTGAAATCGAGATTAGCGGCATCAGCGAAGCGCGGATCGGCGACGGCGCTGTGGGCATCCCAACCCTTCGCCTGCCAGGCGGCGAGGAAAGCGCGGGCGGCATCGGGCTGGTCCGCGCTCCAGTACAGGTTGCGGTCCATGGTGGACGGACCGGCATCCCAGTCGGGCTGACGGCGACCGTCGCCGGGGCCACGCACGGTTTTGGGCTCCGGGCCGGGCAGGCAGCCGCCGCTAAAGAGGAAGATATTCTCTGTCAGGCGGATGCCGCCGTAGCTGTTCGGTACGGAGCAGAGACGGTGGCTGAAGGCGAAGATGTTGTGGCGCACGGTGATACGGGCGTTGTCGTGCAGGTGCAGCGCCGAGCCGCCACCTTTGCCGGGGGACGGGCAGCGAGCGACGATGTTGCCCTCCATCACGCTGTCCAGTTCCTCGTCATCGTAATACAGCCCGAAGGCGTTGGGCCGGCCGGCGCGCGCCAACAGATTGCCGCGCATGACGGTGTGATGAGTAGCGTGGGCGTAGAGCGCGCCGCCGTCATCCAGGCGCAGCATGAAATCGTGGCAGTAGTTATATTCCATCACCACGTGGCCGGCGGTGAAGCGTTTCACCGCTTCCACGGTGAGCGGGGTATCGCCGATTTCGTCCAGCCGATACCCTCGCGCGCGGGGGGAATCCGGGTTGGCGCGAACGAACTTGTACTCGCGAATCTTCGACGCGCCGGTCTGGACGCAGCTATATGGCATGTGATGGATGTGGTTATGGCTGATGGTCACGTAGCCGGCACCGCCACCTACGCCGATGCCGGTGGCGTGCCAGTCCACGCGCCCGCAGTGGTGGATGGTGTTGTCGCAGACAAGGTGGTCACGGTTGTCCAGCGTGGTGCCGAAACCGCGCCCACTGATGGCCACGGCGCTGCGGCCCATGTCGCTGACGGTGTTTCCCTGCACGCGCACGCGCACGGCGTGGTTGCGGATAGCGATGGCGGTACCCTCACCCTGCGTGATTTCACAGCGTTCGATAGCGCAGTCTTCCACGCCGTCCAGCAGAACCACCAGGCCATCGCCGAAGCGGGCGAAGCGCAGGCCGCGCAGAATGAAATTGCGCGCCCAGCGGCCGGCGCCATCATCGCCGCGGGCGATGATGGCCGAGGTCAGCGCCGGATGCGAGATATCCGCCGTCGCCATGTCCGTATCATCCGGTGGCCAGAGATAGAGGGTATCGCCAAGCTGCACCCAGGTGCCGGAGGCGAGGCATTCCGGCACGTTCTCCAGGCGCAGCGGCACGCGTTTCGGCACCGTGAGAATGGTAGGAAGCGCGCGCTCATCGAAGCGCAGCATGTTCCCCTCGATGCCCAACACCGGCGTCACCACGTTCTTCCAGTAGGTATACAGGGTGGGTAGGAAGTTCATGCGCATCGCCGCCGGGTGCGCCCAGGCGCAGGTGAGTTCTTTCGGCAGTAGCAGTGTGTCGCGAGCCGCGCCCGGCGCCGCCGCGGGCCAGCGCTCCCAGTCATCGGAGGGGGCGGTCATCGCCGCCGGCAGGCGCGTCTCACCCAAATAGAGGGCGCTCACGAAGAGATGGCCGGGCAGCGTCACCGCCCACACCTTGCCTGCGGCCGCCGCTGGCAT
>JAKIYB010000413.1 GCA_022708765.1 Armatimonadota bacterium
GGCCAGGAGTGGTCGGCGTCGTTGGTTGGCCTGTGGTCACTGGCGTCGCCGGCTTGCCGTCAGGGGTCATCACGCGAGCGGTGAAGTTGTAGGTATTCGTTGATCCGGCCTCGGAAAACCAGGTGCCCTCAAAACCCAGCCGGAAGCGCTCGCCTTGCGTGAAGGCATGCGTCAGGCGCATCTTCGTGCCGGGGGCCAGGTCATACGCGCGCGCCAGCGACGCAGGAATGCCCGCGGTGGGAATCGCCTGCTTCTCGCCAAACAGGTCTACCGAGGCCAGGCGCTTGCCCTTGCCGACCTCAAACTCGATGGTGAGCACGCCGCCGTTGGGGAAAACGGTCGCGTCCAGCACGTGCAGGCGATAATCATGCGTGCCGTGTTTCGGCGCCGTCAGCGTGCCGTTGCCGGTGATGGGCCAGCCGGCTGTCTCCTGCGCTACGGTGGGCAGGCTGAGGGCGGCCGCGGGCGTATCGGCCTTGAGGATTTTCGTAGAGGTCTTGCCGCCGGCAATGACTTCCAGCAAATAATGGCTATTTGCCGGGATGCGGCCGGAGTCCGCCCCATGGAGATCAAAGATGACCGGCCCGGTGTAGGTGCCGAGTGTCTTGCCCGGCGCGTCATTCAGCAACTTCCCATTCGAGACGACACCGAGTATCCACCCGTGATGATAGTCCTTCGACAGCCAGAATTCGCCGAGTTTCACGCCCCGCTCATCACACAGATAGATATTCATCTGCTCAATGGTCGTCGGCGCTGGCAGCGCGAGCAGCGCCTGGAAGCACAGATCCTTCGCGCCGTCGGGGGTTGCCATGGCGGCCTGTCCCACCCGGTCGGCAATCAACCCGCGCCAGACGAACTGCTGAATGGGGTCGGGTTCGTCAGCGACCGCCGGGATCATACAGGCACAGAGCAGAAGCAGGGGAAGCAGAAATGCGGCGGGGAGCTTGAGCATGGTTCTTCTCCATCACCAGAGCATGTTGACAGCGTTACTGCTGTTTGTTACTGGCATTGTACCATCGAATGCCAAGAAACACTACCGCTAGCCTGGCTCGTCAACCAGACCGGTGAAGAAACCGACCCCTTGCTCCCGGTATTCCCCGTCAGGCGCCGGCTGAAGATCAGGAGTGGATGCTGAATCGGGCAGACGGTGATATCCGTTTGTGCATGCTCATTATCCCCGGTCTACCGACCAGCGCTCAGCCTGCGCGAGCAGCGTCCGCGCGTCTGTTTCAGTGCGGCACCAGGTTGAGAGGAACAACCCCCGTGCCGAGAGTACTTCCAGCGCCGGCTGTACTTCGTCAGGTTCAAGGTACAGGTGCAGGTTCTTGCCGGCCCGTTGCACTTGCCGCAGCACGTCAAGGTAGTACAGCGGACTCGGTTTGCCGGCGCCGGGCAGAATCTGGATCGCCTGGAGTCGCGGCTCTTTACACAAGGCGTCCACATGCGCGAAAGCGTTTACCCCGTCTACATGGTAGATCGAATAGTCGAGAAACTCCATCTGGCGCCGGATGGCGGGGAGGAAAATTTCGCGGTACATGTCAGGCGAGATGTTATACGAGAAGTCGTTTGACACCGCGTAGGTTTTGCCCGGCGCCCAGATGCCGAACCAGCACGCCGACCCCTGGACGGCGCCGTTCACCGCCGCGTAGGTGCGATCGAAGAAGTCGCACCACATCTCCATCAGCCAGTCTTCGGCATCCCGCACGACGTCCGGACGCTCGATGCAGTCAACCAGTAACTGCTCGGTGCCGCGGATCGCGTCCAGCAAATCGCCGGCGTGGTAGAAGGCGCCCATGGAGGGGAAGGACTTGCCCGCGCTCTCCCGCATCGCCCGCCGCAGGACGTCAAAATGGTACCGGTAGGCGTCGTGGTGCTCGTCGAGGCGCAGGGAGCGGATGTCGAACCCGTCAGGGTCGGTGAAGATTGGATCGTGCCAACCGGTGTGCATATCGAGCCGGAAGGGGCAACCGAGCATGGTGGCGAGTGATGCAATACCGGGATAGCCGGCGCTCCAGATGGGGATCGCTTCGCCACCATAGAAGGTGCGGCTCATCCCGTAGTCGTTGCGCGCGGCGATCGCATCGAGGTCGTACCACTGGTCCTCGAGCGTTTGCGGTGCGGGAGGCGCCGGCTGGTCCGGCGGATTGTCCAATGGCGCGGTGACCGACAGCGCGCAGCGGCCGAAATATTCGTGGTTCCACCACTGGCGCAGGCGCTGCCGCGTTTCTTCCCAATCGGGTTTATATACCAGACTCATCTTGCGCAACCTCGTTATCCCCGCCCATGCTCCCGGTAATATGCGAACCCCTCGATCAGGGTCTTCATATTTGCCAGCGGCACGCCGGGGGCGATGGAACTGCTGCAGCCGAGTATGAAGCCGACCTCCGGGCCATTGGCGACGAGCCAGTCAATCTCGCGCTTCACGTCGGCGGGGGTGCCGTGGGGCAGCGTGCGGGTGACGGAGACGCCGCCGATGATGAAGAGCGGGCCGCCGTCGCGGGTGGTCATCCTGCAGATGGCTTCGTAATCCATCCCATCCTCATACTGGAACCCCTGGAAGCCGCCAAGTCCACACTCCAGCAGGCGCGGCACCATCTGCATCAGGTTGCCGTCGCAGTGCCAGATGAGACGGATGCCGGCGTCGAGCAGGGGCTGGATGGAGCGGGCGAAGTGGGGGAACCACAGCGCGTCGAGTGACTTCACGTCCACCAGCGTGCCGCGTGAATCCGCCATGTCGTGGTCCAGCCGCAGCAGGCGCGGCAGTCCGCCTTCAATGATGGCGCGGGCGCCGAGTCTGTTGAATACCTCGGCGGCGTCGGCGTGCAGTTTGAAGCCGCGCTCGATAACCTCCGGGTAGAGGGCATACGCCATGAAGTAATTGGCGTAGCCGTAGTGGCCGTAGAGGAAGCCGGGGAAGGTGAAGAAGCCGCCGTACGGCCCTTTCAGCATATTCATGCCGAACAACTGCTGTACCGTCATCTCGCCGGCGATGAGGTTGCGCACGTGCGCGTCGGCGTTCGCCTCCAGATCGCGCCGCCACTGCTCCCACTGCGGAAAGAGGACGCGCTCCATGTGCGCGATGGCGGCCTCCGGCGAGTCAATTACCATCCCGTCGCGCACGATCTCCTCCGCGCCGGTGGTCGCCCCGCGCGCGGTGCCGTCGCCATAGCCCTGGTCGCGCATGCTCAGCGGATTGTCCGGAATCCACTGGTCAATATAGCACACCCCGGCGGCGAGGGAGAACTCGCGATACACTCGCACCGGCTCCCTTGGATAACTCCCCGGCGGATTGCCCGACAACTCCTCCAGGTGCGACCACTGCATGTCGTTGAGGATCCACGTCGGAATCCCCCGCGTCGGCCGCATGGCGATGGTATCCAGCGCCAGTTGCGCGTTCGTCTCCCACTGGCCGGTAAACACCTGATAATCGCACGCGGTCGCCATGAAAAACCTCCTCCGGAAGCAGGCAGTGTTTCTTTGTGTTCGTATTTGTGCTATACGATAGTGCTATTGCGGGTGGACCGTCAAGGGGCCTTGCTGCGGAGATGACGGTGGGATGTGAAAGGCTACCGTGATATAATATGAAAACTGCAGCACTCATAAGCATCTACCAGGGAAAGGACCGGGACACCATGAATGCTGAAGAGGGTGGAGACGACGATGCCTGATGCTACACCCCCCATCCCCAACCGCTGGCGCATCATCTGCCGGATAGCCGCATCCGTCGCGGAGCGTTTTACCGGAATCTGCGCGCTGATGGTGCGGCTGCCCGCCACTTCGGAGGTTGCCGCACAGCCGCCTGAATAACCAACAGAACCGTATAAGAATTACTTGAAACAGCCACTGCCGCAAAGTCATCTTTACGTTGCAATCTATCGCAATCCTGCGCTATACTGGCGTATACCTCTATAACCGGATCTTCCGAGACTACCCATTTGGAGAGCGCGGCTATGCGTTGCCTGCAATGCCATCAGGATGGAGTACCGTCCAGTACTATCGTTTGCCCCTCCTGCGGGATTCATCTTCCCACGTTATTGCGCGACACCCTGCCAGCGGGCACGCTGCTGCAGGGCGACGCCTACCGTCTGGATTATCCCCTCGGCAAAGGCGGGTTCGGTATCACCTATCGCGCCATGCAGACCATCCTGGAGCGCGTGGTTGCCATCAAGGAATTCTACCCGCAGGAGTATACCTTTCGCGGCGAGGCGATGCACGTAAGCGTGCCGGCGCCGCAGCGGGAGCGCTACTCGAAGAATCTGGCGCGCTTCGTGACGGA
>JAKIYB010000414.1 GCA_022708765.1 Armatimonadota bacterium
TCACCGCCGATGCTCCCGCGACGCGCGGCGTCTCTTTCGATGACACGACCGCCAGTTACATCCGCACCACCGAGTTGCCGTCGGCGCTAGCCACTACTCCGCAGCTTGATCTTGTGGCATTCGACGCCTCGCTGATGCAGATGATGGAAATTGCCTACGAGATGCGAAACTCCTGCCGGTATATCGTCGGTTCGGAAGAGAGCCCGCCGGGCGCTGGTTACAAATACGACAGTTGGCTCGGTCCGCTGGTCGCGAATCCGGCAATAACGCCGCGCGACCTGGCTATCACCATGGCCCGCGAAACGCTGAATTATTATGGCGCCAGCTCAAATATCACCCATTCCGTGGTGGACACCGCCGAGTTGGATAGCCTGGCCGCGTATGTGGATGCATTCGCGCAGGCATTGATTGCCCACGGCTTCACGGCGACACTGGCGGACATACGCGACCAGAGCGAAGATTACGCCTACAGCGATTACAAAGATCTGTATGATTATACACAGCGGGTCTCCGCCGTGGTGAGCAATCAAGCAGTGAAAAATGCTGCCAGCGGCCTGCTGGAGCAGATTAATAAAACAGTGGTCGCCAACTACCAGGGCTCCCAGCATCCCAATTCGCACGGGCTCAGCATATTTGTACCGTACCCGGAAGTTTATTCCCGGCTGGCCGGCACCTACGCGCCACTGGCGCTCGCGCGCAACACGCATTGGGATGAGTGGATTGCCAGTCAGACGCAGTAGTTATTACCAAAGCTTGCCGTTTTGCGCCTGCACATCCCATTGGTTCTTGCCGAGGGGGGTGAGCGCTACGACACCCCCTGCCTCGCGGATAAGCAGCGTACCGGCAGCGATATCCCAGGTGCACAGGCCATTTTCGATGAAGCCGTCCAGACGACCGGCAGCCACATAGGCCAAGTCGAGAGCAGCGGCGCCGAATATGCGGAATTTGTGCACGCGCCGCCGCAGCTTACGGACGTCGGACAGCGTGCGTTCCATCGCCGTCACGGTCTTCGAAAAGCCCACGGCGAGGATTGCCATCTCCATCGTGGCGATCTCGCTAACATGGATGGGATTATCATTGAGAAATGCGCCGCCGTTGGTGACAGCGTGAAACAGCTCATCCCGCACGGGATCATAGACGACTCCGAGTAGTGTCTGATCCTCCTGTTGCACGGCGATACTGACGCAGAAGTGGGGAATGCGGCGCGAGTAGTTCGCGGTGCCATCAAGGGGATCAACAATCCATGTCGGCGCGTCGGGCGACACCGCGCCCCCTTCTTCCTCGCCGAGTATGGCATGATCGGGAAACGCCTCCGTGACTCGCCGGCGAATCAGTTCCTCACAGTTGACATCCATCTCCAGCTTGACGTCGTGCCGCAGCATTTTCCGTACTTCGATGGGCTTGCCCAATCCCTCACGCTGTAACGCGCCTGCCTCGCGCGCCGCGGCAATGGCTACCTCCAATAATTCCGGCATCACGACCCTCCATTTCCGCCATGCAGTATACCGAAACGCGCATGAAAGAACCAGCGCTTGCAGAGGCAGCCTGGAGAATCGGGATGCCAGCAGGAATGAGATGGGGTGTTTGGGGAAATATAAGGAGACTCTTTACACAACGGAGACACTATGCCAACCGCACCGAGCAAAGCGCTGGAAACTTTTCCGAACCCCAACCCCGACCGGGATTTCACCATTCAGATTACCTGCCCGGAGTTTACCTGCCTCTGTCCGAAGACCGGGCAGCCGGATTTCGCCACGATCACCATCACCTACGTGCCGGATGAACTGTGCCTGGAGTTGAAGAGCCTGAAGCTATATTTCTGGTCGTTCCGCGATGAAGGCGCCTTCCACGAAGCGGTGACAAACCAAATTCTGGACGAGTTGGCGGCGGCGTGCCGTCCCCGGCGCATGACAGTGGTGGGGGATTTCTACGTGCGCGGTGGCCTGCACACAGTGGTGACGGCGGAATACGTGAAAACCTGATCAGTGGTGGCAGCCGCAATTGCCGCCGCAAGATCCGCAGTCGCCGCCGCAATTACAGGAATGGCCGCCAACGGCGGCGTAATTGCCGTTGCCGCCGGAGCGGCCAAAGAAGGTTGACATCTTCTTGCGCACACCACCGGCCTGGCATCGAGGGCAGGACAATCCTTCCCCGGTACTGCCCATGCGAACCAGTTCTTCAAAGACGGTCTGACACTGCTGACACTGAAATTCATATAACGGCATCGTCAGGCTTCTCCGTATCCCACACCCTGGCGTTCATTTTCAAAGACGATCACTTCGGTGAGGCGCACGCGACGGCGGAGTTCTTCGCGGGTGAAGAGGCGCTCACTCACGCGCGAGTAAAGCAACCGCGCGAGTGCTTCGCTGGTGGGATTCACCGCGACAAAGTCCGGCAGGTCATTCAGGTACTGGTGATCGAAAGGCGCCAGCGCATCAATCAGCGCGGCTTTTACATCGGTGTAGTCCACCAGCATGCCCAGTTCATCGAGTTCTTCGCCTTCCAGGCGCACCTGCACCAGGTAGTTATGGCCGTGCAGTTGGCAGCATGGCCCCGGGTAGCCGCGCAGAGAGTGTGCCGCGCTGAAGCGGCCTTCGACGGTCATGCGAAACATGGTGATTCTCCCGTCGAATTGTAGCATAAAACGCGGCGCGAGCGAAATGCGCCATGGAATTAGTGCGGATTATCGAGGGCGTAGGCCAGGCCGGTAAGCGGCTGGCCTTCACGCGTCTGCAGGCGCAGGTAAAAGCCCCATGATCCTGTCCCCTGATCTACCTTCACGAGCAGGCGGTTCCATCCCACGCGCAGATGTACAGGCAGGCGTGCCTGATTGGGGTCCGCGGCGCGGCGGACGCGCAGGCTGTAGACTGGAGCGCCGTTGAGCCACATTGCAATGCCATCATCCGAGCCGAAGACGAGGGTGGCATCCATCTCCGCCGGCGACTTCAGATACACATGGGCATAGGCGATAGTGTTACTAACGGGTGACAGCCGCTCGGTCAGATCAACGAACGGTGTGGGCGCGGCGTAGCTGACCCAGGTGTTGCCCGCCAGCGTCTCGTCATGTGACGGCAGCACGGTGGTTTCCGGAATGTATGCCTTTTCCAATCCCGTGCCGTCTTCATCCTGGAACGCGCCAAGCAGCAACCAGTGACGCAACACGCCACCAGGAATATCCGCCTGCCCCACTGTTATCGGAGCATCCCAGCCTTTGGGCGCATCGGGATGCGCGGCATGGACGAGATATTGCCCGGTTGTCGGTGGAGCGGTGAAAAGGCCATCATGCGTAATGGCGCCACCGTTTGCCGTCCAGGTAATCACCGCGGTAATGGGATAGCCGTACTGATCGAAACATTTTGCGGTAAAACGCGCCATACCTTTAGGGCGCACAACATCACGAGTAGGGGTAATCTTCGTGGATGCGACGCGGGGAAGGTAATATTCAAACGCGTTAGGCAAGCTCCCCGTGGTGCCGTCGGGATTCATCACATCTACCGGACCGCGTTTCGCTTCACCAGCTTCGCTTACCACATCAAGCGTATTCGGACTGTGATAGATGACTGTTTTTGCCGGCACGCCGGCGAGGCGCACCGTACAGTCAGGCTGGAATCCCGTGCCGACGACGCGATGCGTCACGCTGCCGCGCGGTTGCGCGTGATCTGGCGTGACGCGCAGCACTTCCGGCGGCACTACTACAGAGAGTGTCGTCGTCACGGTACGATATCGTTGGCCTTCCGCAGTGACGCCTTCCGCCCAAAGATCATGCGCGCCGCGTCCCAGGGTCGTTAGCGGGACATCCACGGCAAAAGGAGCGGCATCGGCGGCGCCAAGCAACTGTCCATCCACAAACACTTCAACTTTCGCGATGCCTTCACCAGCCTCTACCGGCACCGTTACTTTCCCGAGTGCCGTCCAAAGCTGATCGGGCAGCGATACTGTCGGACCGTCGGGGAGATTGCGTACCTGCACGGTGATTTCTGCAAAGCCCTGCGCTTGCGCTGGCGAGGCGTCGCAAGCTACCGCGCGCAAGCGATGCATACCGTCGCTGAGGCGGGAAGTGTCGAGCAGCACCGTGCGACGCACCGCCGGCTCGCCAAGTACGAATGCCAACTGCGCGCTGGCCGAGGAACCGTCATGCCCACCCATCAGCCGGGATGGCGTGTCCGGGTATGCACGCAGTTGTGAACCTTCGACTGGAGTGACAGTGACAGCGTAGGGGATTCGATTACCGGTTTCGCCGGGCGCTCGCGCTTCCAGCAGCAGCACGGGCA
>JAKIYB010000415.1 GCA_022708765.1 Armatimonadota bacterium
CTACCCGGCGCGGATTCGCCGGAGAAGGTGCTGGAGGCGTATCGCGCGTACTACGCGGAGTTGCCCTCCCGTCTGCCGATAGAGGAATACGCGGGAACACGGGAAGCGGCTGACGCCATCCTGGAGCACCGCTTCACGTTCAGCGGGGTGACGCACCAGCTCCCTGACCGCATTGACTGGGACTACGATCCCGGCGATTGCCCGCACTGGCCGTGGGAGCTTAACCGCTTTAGTTTTCTTCATGTCCTGTTGGCGGCATTCGCGGAGACAGGTGAGCGGAAGTATGCCGAGAAAGCGGTGCAGCTCATCCTCGCCTTTATCGCCGACACGGACATCGCCGACTCCTTCATCCCCGGTGCTGACCCGGCGAACTGGTTCAACTCCGTGCGAAAGCCGCACATCTGGCTTAGCCATCTGGAAATTGGCTTCCATATCGTTGTCTGGGGGCAATCGCTGGCAGCGCTGCTGCCGCGGGTGCCCGACCTGCTGACGCCGGTGGACCTGCTGCGCATCATCAAGAGCGCGCACGATCAACTGCACTGGCTGGAAGTCATCATCCCCGAAGGCGGGCACGGCAACGGTCTCATTGCCGGCGCCGGCTGCCAACTGCGCGCGCTTGCGCGTTTCCCTGGCCTGCGCGATGCAAGAGCACTGGCGAAGGTTGCGCTCAATCGCATCACCGCTACGCTGGAGATTCAGGTGTTGCCCGATGGCGTACAGCATGAATTGACGCCGCACTACCACTTCTGCGTCTGCAACGAACTGGCGCTGACGCTGGAAGCCCTCAACTGCCTGGGCTTGTCGGCGCCGCCGCGTTTCCTGGACATCCTGCGCAACATGTGGCGCTATGTCCGCCAGACGCTCACACCTGACGGCAAGCAGATTGCTTTTAACGACGGCGATGGCGGACTTGGCGAGTGGACACGCTGGGGACTGGAGAGACCCAGCGTGCAGGCGCTGCTTGGCGATGATGCCAGCACTGAGTTGACAAGCACGTTTTACCCCTACGGTGGCGTGATGTTCCTGCGCCAGGGCAGCCGGCATGGCCACGACGAACTGTACCTGGCTTTAGATGGCGGACCTTATGGCAACGTCCACCAGCATGAGGATGCCCTCTCCTTCTGGCTTTCAGCTTACGGTCGCTCCTTCATCGTGGACCCCGGTCGGTATGCGTATGACTACAGCCCTGGCTCGTTCTACCTGTACCTGATGAGCACGAAAGCCCACTCCACGGTCCGTATTGACGATCGCGACCAGAACAGCCGGGCGCATCCGGAGCACTGGGTGGCGCGGCATCCGTTGCCGCTAACCTGGGAAGTTGCCGCCGACGGCAGCATCACCGCTGGCGCTGTTTACACGCTCGGATACGGCCCGGAGCAGATCCCCGTGCGTCACCACCGCACCATCCGCTTCGTGCCTGACCCTGGCTATTGGCTGTTGGACGACACCCTCACCGGTGAGGGGACGCATGACATCGAATCGCGCTTCCAGTTTGCGCCCGGCGTGCTGGAGGTGGCGGATGGCGTGGCGCAGACTGCGTACCCCGATGCCAACCTGGCGCTGTTCTTCGAGACGGAGCAATGGGACGATGTGCAGGTCGAGCGCGGTCAGGAGGAACCGCGCGCCGGTTGGTATTCCGACCGCGTGAACCAGATTGAGCCCGCGCCGGCGCTGGCGTTGTATGCTCGCGCGCGCACGCTGCCTTTCCGCACACGAATTTATCTGGCGCCGTATCGCGGAATGATGATACCGCCTGCGTTTCTGGAAATTCAGCAGAATTTCATTCGCTGATATCGCTTGACAGGTACTCCCTAAAGCGCTAATATCGGGTAATTCATGCGCATGAGCCACCCCCTGTTCAACGGCCCCGCTGCGCCCCGAGGAGCATCCATGGCAGAGCCGGCGTCACCCGCAACCATCCCGATGGCCTGCGCCTTTTGCAGTACCTATGGCGGCGCCACCAGCCTGCTCACGGCGGAAGTGAACGGAGATGTCATCAGCTATACCTTCGCCTCCGGCCCCGGCCTCTACCAGTTCTCCATCATCGCCGACGCTGGCGACTTTGATTGGGACGAACTGTATATCGTCCTTAACGAATTCGGTAATGTGAACCAGCGCACTGGGCCGTGGGATTTCAACTTGCAGGACCAGAACCGTCCGCTGGTGCCCGCTTACTGGGTCTCGCTGGATGGCCGGCGCATCGGCCTGTGGTATTTCCAGCGCGTCTCGCTGGAGGACATGGCCGCGAAGCGGTTCCGCGGCCACATGGCCTTCCAGGCGGAGAACGGTATACACACTCTCACACTGGAGCCGTATCGCCCGATGCGGCTACGCTGGACCACAGTCCTGCTGGAGGCCGATCCCGACGATACACTGGAGCCGCTCTCGGTAACGGCACACGACTGGCCGGCGGCACGGCAGGCTAATCCCGCCTACTGGGATGATCTGCGTGGAAAGCTGGCGACCACCCATGCCATGTATACCAAGCCGCTGCAAAAGGCGTTCGCCTGGGTAGACGCGCAGAAAACGCGGGTTCCCGCCCACCTGCCGTTCCTCATCGCTCGCTATCGCCTTGAGAACAACGCGGGGGCGCTCGCGACGGCGCTGGCATTAATAGACGCCGCTATCGTGCAACCGCACTGGGGCAATCCCCGCGAGGACGGCTACGGCCACGATGGCGACATGGGCGCCGCCTTCGTGCTGCGCGAGCTGGCGCATGCGTATCACGCGCTGGGCGCGGAACTTGGCGAGGAACGACGGCAGCGCCTACTCGACAAATTGCGGCTGCAAGGTGACCGCTTCATGGCGAACGCGCTGCTCAACCGCGATTACTGGGGCGGCTCGGTGATGCAGGATCACGGCTGGCGTTCGCTGTTCGCTTACGCCGACGGCGTCCTCCATCTGCTGGGCGTATTGCCGGAAGTGGAACGCTGGGCGT
Organism: Armatimonadota bacterium; assembly: GCA_022708765.1. Taxonomy (GTDB): domain Bacteria; phylum Armatimonadota; class Hebobacteria; order CAIYQO01; family CAIYQO01; genus JAKIYB01. The sequence continues at coordinate 2,939 of JAKIYB010000415.1, forward strand.
CGTATGCCGTGCCTCGCGTGCGGCGCAGCCTCGACGCCATGCCCCGCGACGGCGTTATCCCGCTCAGTAACTACTGCCAGCTCTATCTGTACCTTGATGATGTGATGGGTTACCGTGATGCGTTGTTGGCGCTCACCGGCGAGGACATCTTCGACCAGCCGCAATTCCCTCGCATCATTGACTACCTAATGCGCGTGGTGCGACCGCAGGACCACCTGATGCTGCTGGAGAGCACCGACCCACTCATCGGCGGCAACGCCTTCCTCAACGCCATCGCGGCGAAATACAAGGACGGCCGCGCCGCCGCGCTACAGCAGGCGGTCCTTACGACCAGTGAGCGTCCATTTTATCACCCGACACAGGCATTTGGCTTTTACCTGGGTGCGCTGCAGGGATCGCAGAGCTACACCCCCGCGGTTCCGGCGACTCCGCCGGAAGCCACCGAACCGCTATCCTACTTTGCGGACGGTGGACTGGCGACCTATCGCGACCCCGTGGATGATGTCACCCTCACCGTGCGCTGCGCGCCCTTCGCCGGGTTCCATGCCTACCGGTTTGCGCAAGGCCCATGCGACCGCATGGGCTCCGCCCCTGGCGCCGGACACTTCACCGTGTCGCTGGGCACCGCACCGCGGCTGGTGACACCCGACGGCGGCTACAAGTTGCAGTCCGCGGTGCGCACGTGCCTGCTGGTGGACGACCGTGGGCAATTCGGCGATGTCGGCTATCCGATGTCCATCCCCTCGAAGCGCTATCGAGGTGAAGAAATTGTCTTCGCGCGCTGGGATAACAAAGAGAACACCGGCTGGATACGCCTGAATCTGGCGCCCGCATATCCGGAAGAGTATGGCCTGCTCTCTTACTCTCGCGACTTGCTACTGTATCCGGGTGAGCATATCCTCTGCCGAGATACCGTGGCGGCGGACGCGCCGCACCGGTGGAGCTGGCTTTTCCAGGGAAAACGCGAAATCGGCGTGGCGCTGGACGGCCTGCGCGCGGTCTTTGGTGATGCGCCGACGTTGACAATCGCGCCGCTCGGTATCCCGGCACTCACCGCCCGCGTTGAGGAGACGCCGGTGGTGTGGTCCTACGCCAGTGTCAGCGGTTTCAAAGTCTTTGAACACGTGCGTTACGACAGCGAAGACACCACCACGTTCGCGCAGGTGGAATTCGTTTTGACCTGGAAATAGATCAGGCGGGAAGGAAGCTATCATGTCACAAACTGATTCCACCGTCCGTACGCTGAATGTCGGCGTCATCGGTTGCGGGATGCTGGCGTCCAGCACGCACATCCCAAATTCCGCCGCCAATCCGGGATTGGACCTTCGCTG
>JAKIYB010000416.1 GCA_022708765.1 Armatimonadota bacterium
GGGGTGCGCTTCACCCACTGCTTCACCACAAACCCCGTCTGCATGCCGGCGCGGGCGTCCTACGTTACCGGCCAGTATCCCAGCCATCACGGCGTGTGGCAGAACGGCGTGCCGCTCAGCCGGCGGGTGGAGACGCTGCAGGGGGCGCTGGGGCGCGGGGGCTATCACACCGGCCTCATCGGCAAGATTCACCTGGACAACGTCTGGTTGCGCAGCGAGCCGCACCCGGAGTATGAGTTCGACGTGCTGCGCGAGTGCGAGGGCGACCCCTACTGCAAGGACGAATATTTCCACTGGCTCGATGCCCAGGGGCTCTACGAGCCGTACATGGCGCAGTTCAAGCGCGACGGGCATCGTGCCGGCTACGTGCGCGACCTGCCCGAAGAGAAGCACATGAACAACTGGATCGCCGGGCTGTGCGAGGAATATTTCCAACAGCGCGTCGCCGACGGCCGGCCCTTCTTCCTCTCTGCCGGCTTCTTCGACCCGCACCACCCCTTCGATCCCGTCGAACCCTATGCCTCCATGTTCAAGCCGGAGGAGATGCCGATGCCCCTGTACCGGGACGGCGAGGAAGAGCGCATGACGCTGCCGGCGCGCGAACGGTATAACGGCATCCACGCATATTGCACGGATCCCGACCCGAACGGCATCCGCAAGACCATCGCCGCCTATCACGCCACCGTCACCCACGTGGACGCCATGGTCGGCCGCCTGCTGGCCGCGCTGGAGGAGACCGGACTGGCGGACAATACCGTCGTCATCTTCACCAGCGACCACGGTGAAATGCTCGGCGACCACGGCATCCTCTGGAAAGGCCCGCTCTTCTACGAGGGCGCGGTGCGCGTGCCGCTCATCTACCGCTTCCCCGAGCATGTTGGTCTCACCGGCGTGCGCGAGGGCTTCGTCTCCCACGTGGACTTCGCCCCCACCGTCGCCGCCCTCACCGGCGTCCCCGGCCCGCACCTGGCGCAGGGGCAACCGCTCTTCTCAGAGACGCTGGAACCCCAACCCACCCGCGACGCCGCGCTGGTGGAATGGCGCGAGAAACGCTTCCAGTCCGACGACCCCTTCACCGTCGCCCGCTGCCTCGTCACCGAGGACTGGAAATACGTCCACTACCACGACCGCGACTTCGGCGAACTCTACGACCGCCACAACGACCCCGACGAATTCGAAAACCTCTGGGCCGACCGCCCCGGCGTGGTAGCGGAGATGAAGGAGCGGCTGCTGGCGTTTATCATTGAAAATGAGCCGTGTCCGGCGCGGACGGATATCTTTTAACAGTAAAGCAATTCGTTAGTTGTCGTTCTTAGTCGCGGCGCAGCGCAGCAAGCCGCGTACCCCGATTCCAATCAGTTATTATATTCGGCGCGGTTTGCTGCGCCGCGACTAAGAACGACAACCCTACAACAGGAAATGTTCGCGCATACCTGCCCTGTCCCTCAATCTGCTATAATAGCGGCACCATGACTATCCATCTCTACAATACGCTGTCGCGCCAGACGGAGCCGCTGATTACCCGCGAGCCGGGGAAGGTGGCGATGTATGTCTGCGGCCCGACGCCGTATGACTATCCCCACCTGGGCAACGCCCGGCCGGCGGTGGTGTTCGATGTCGTGCGCCGTTACCTGGAATACAGCGGGTTCGAGGTGACCTACGTCACCAATTTCACCGATATCGAAGACAAGATCATCAAACGGTCGAACGAACAGGGAATGGATTGGCGCGCGCTGGCGGAGCGCTTCATCGCCGTGTATTTCGAGGAGATGGACTCGCTGAACGTGAAGCGCGCCACTGTCTACCCCCGCGCCACCGAGAATATCGAGGAAATTATCAGCCTGGTGTCGGCGCTGGTGGAGCGCGGCGTCGCCTACGTGGTGGGCGGCGACGTCTATTTTGAGGTGCGCAAGTTCAACACCTACGGCGAGTTGTCCAACCGCAAGCTGGACGAGATGGAGTCCGGCGCGCGGGTGGAGGTGAGTGAGATTAAGCGCGACCCGCTGGACTTCGTCCTCTGGAAGGCCGCCAAACCCGGCGAACCGAGCTGGGACAGCCCGTGGGGGCCGGGGCGCCCCGGCTGGCATATCGAGTGCTCGGCGATGTCGCTGAAATACCTGGGCGCGGGCTTTGATATTCACGGCGGCGGGCAGGACCTGATCTTCCCGCACCACGAGAACGAAATCGCGCAGAGCGAAGCGGCGATGGATGGCGACGCCTCCCTCTTCGCGCGCTACTGGATGCACAACGGCTTCGTGACGGTGAACAGGGAGAAGATGTCCAAATCGCTGGGCAACTTCTTCGTGGTGCGCGATATCCTGGAAAAGTATCCCGCCGAGGTGGTGCGCTACTTCCTCACCGCCACCCACTACCGCTCGCCCATTGATTTCTCCGACCAGGCGCTGGACCAGGCGCAATCCGCCTACGAACGGCTGAAGCTGGGCGTCTTTAATATGCGGCGCGTGGTGAGTGCCGGTCGCCAGAGCGAGACGCCGAATCCGGAAGCCAGCAGCGCTCTGCGCGCGCTGCTGGCGACGGCGGAGGCCGATTTCCGCGCGGCGATGGACGATGACTTCAACACCCCGCGCGCTATCGCGGTGCTCTTTACCCTCGTCGGTGAGGCGAATAAACTCACCGGCGACCCGACCTTCGTGCCCGACGCGCAGGCGCTGAAAGCGCTTTCCGACGCCGGCGGACAGGTGCTCCTGTTCGCCGCCGTCCTCGGCATCCCGCTGGAGATCGAGGCGAAAGCGGAAGATTCGCTGGTGGAGCCGTTGATGGCCCTCCTCCTCGACCTGCGCGCCCAGGCTCGCAAAGATAAGAACTTCGCCCTCGCCGACACCATCCGCACCCGCCTCACCGAGTTGGGCGTGGTGCTGGAAGATACCCCGGCGGGCACGGTGTGGCGGCGAAAATGACACGGCCAGTACCCGCTTTCAGCTTTACGCTCCCTCCCCGGCGGGGTATACTCAACGGTAGAAGGGACGCCCGGCGGCCCGGAAGGAGGAGCCATGGGAACGGATGAACTGGTACCGGTCTTTGACGCGCCCGACGAAATCCAGGCGCTGCTCTATAAAACGATGCTGGAGGAAGCCGGCATCGGCGTGGTGGAGCGTGCCTTAGAGCCGGAGTGGCTGGAAGGCGTGATGCAGCGCGGGCTGCACAGCCAACTGCTGGTACAGACCGCCGACGCCGAGACCGCCCGTACCCTCGTGGAATCCTTCACCGCCGAAGCCAACGCCGGCGAACTGGACGCGGAAGCCGCCCAGGAGACCGAAGCACGCGAGGAATACGGCACGCCGGAATCGTAATACACGGGCGGGCGATCCCGATGCGATCGGGACGACAGCGTTACTCCGTGACGTAGAGGCTCAGTAATTCGGTGGCTGCCTCCTTTTTCGAGAATGGAGCAGCGCGGAACGGACGAAAAAGGCTGGCTGTCACCGAATTACCCGTCAGCTAGAATCCGAGACCTATCATGCGCCATCACCTTGCCATATTCCTGCTGCTTGCCTGCCTTGCCGCCATGTCGGCGGAAACACCGTCGTCGGACCGCATCATGGCGCATACGGCGTGGACCACCACCGCGCTGTATTTTGGGCTGCGCGTGGATGACCGCCTCGTTGTCGGCAATCAGACGGCACCGATGAGCCAGCCGTGGCTGGACGACGCCATCGCCGTCTACCTGGATCTGGATCCCACCAATGGCGACATTCTCGACACCGACTGCGTGCGCGTCATCGTCAGCGCCGCCGGCGGGGTGTCCGTGCAACGCGGCGACAAGGGCGACTGGCGCGATGACCCGAGCTGGTTCCAACCCGGCGAGCGCGGCACTATCCGCCTGGCACGGCGCGTAAACGGCGCGCTGAATGACGGCAAAGAGCCCGACACTGGCTACGTGGTGGAGATGGCCTTCTCCTGGAAGCTGCTGGGGGTGACGCCGCCCTTCCGCCGCTCTGTCCGCGATCCGTTGCCCGCCATTGGCTACGCGGTAGCCTGCTACTCGCAAGGCGAGACGCGCGCTGTCTCCTGCTGGCCGGATGGAGTGATGGAAGAGGATTTGCACCATCCCGCGCGCTGGGGGCAACTGCAGTTCCTGCAGAATGCCCAGCCGTTGCCCGCCACCGAGCGCCTGGCAAATGCTCCGCTGGTCATGCTTGATCCCTTCATTGACGGCGAACTGCGTGCCACCGAATGGGTGATGGCCGGCGTGGTCAGCTTCCGCAAACGCTCGGGGCAGGGCGTTGCCCCGCTGGA
>JAKIYB010000417.1 GCA_022708765.1 Armatimonadota bacterium
CACCTTCACCACCAGGGCGTCCACCAGCACGAACGGGTACGCCTGCGCATCCAGGCGGCGCGTGCGCCAGGCCGTCACCAGCGGATCGAGCGCCTGGCAGAGCACCGACACCTGCGATTTCGAGATCGCCGCCCCGCAGAGCTCCTCCACAATGGCATTCACCTTGCGGGTGGAGACGCCCTGCACCACCATCTCGCAGAGCGCGAGCACGAAGGCTTGCTCACTGCGCTGGTAGCGGGCAAAGAGCTCCGGCGAAAAGCTCCCATCCCGCACCCGCGGCACCCGGAGCGTGAGCGTCCCCACGCGGGTGGTCAGCTCCCGCGCGCGATAGCCATTGCGATACCCCTGGCGGTCATCAGACCGTTCATGGGGCTGTGCCCCCAGGTGATCGGTGACCTGCGCCTCCAGCACCTGGTTCAACACTTTGGTCAGCAACGCCGCGAAGCCGCCATCGCGTTGCAACAACGCGACTACATCCGTCTCGGCAAGGGTAATCTGATACTCGGCCACGTTCTCTCTCCTTCGTAGACGTATTTGGGCAAAACACATCTACCCGAGAGGCGTGGCCCTTGCGCGTGTAGGAGGGCTTCCTACGACCACCCCGAATTTACACCATTATATGGACTTCACCGAACAATCAATGAACAATCTTCAAGAAACCATGACAATATGATGAAAGATAAAGAGTAACCCATGATCTACTATAATGTTGAGAAAGTTGAACTGAATGAATCCGGCACTATGTCCCCTTGGCCGGCTCCCCGCCCGATGCATAGTCGTGCCGTCCGCAACGACAGATTATGGAAACGCCAACCTGGAGAAGACACAGATGATGCGAAATTGTCCGATGTCGAAAAACGCCATCCCAGCCGGCACCATCTTCGGCCACCTCACTGTGCTCGAACGGCTCGAACGTGTCAGCGGCGATAACCGCTACTTTCGCTGTCGCTGTGCCTGTGGCGCCGAGGTGGAGGTGCAAGGCTCGCACCTCCTCTATTCCGGTATCACCTCGTGCGGGTGCGATCGGCCACCTCGGCCGAAAACATCAAGTCCATCAGAGCGTCGGCTTCGCACGGCATGGCGGCATATGATCAACCGCTGCACCGACCCGGCCGATAAAGATTACGGCAATTATGGCGGTAGGGGCATATCGGTCTGCCCGGAATGGGTGAACGACTTCGGTGCTTTCCGCGATTGGTCACTGGAAAACGGCTATGCCGAAGACCTCAGCCTGGATCGCATTGACAATGACGGTGGCTATGCACCGATCAACTGCCACTGGGCGACGATTTGCGAGCAGAACCGCAATACATCACGTGTCCGTCGTTACACAGCCTGGGGAGAAACGAAGATTCTCTCCGTATGGGCAGAAGATCCGCGCTGCCAGGTGTCATACTTCGCCCTACGCCAACGTGTCGTCTATCTCGGATGGAAGCTTGAGGCCGCCCTGCTTACCGGCAAACACGAACGGCCGCAATCGAAGGCAGCCTAAGCAGGGATGAGCGATTACCGCTGTCCCCGCCACCGAGGGCCAAGAAGGTTAGTAACCGGACTGGCCGCACGATGATCGTCGCGGGCATCGGTATCCATGAGATGCACGTACCTGTTCGTCATGACTGGCGTCGTGTGCCCGAGGAGCCGCTGCAAGTAAGCCGGATGACCACCGTCAGCGATATACTGGCTGGCGAACGTGTGGCGGAACTTATGTGCATGCACGCGAACTCCCGTCCGTTGCTCCAGCCGTGCCAGAAACGACCGGAACCCATCAGCGGTGAAGGGGATACCGGATTCGTCTACCCAGAGGGCTTTTTCGTGGGTGCGCGTCTGCCGGTGGAGCAGATACCGCACGAGCATCCGACGTACCGGGCCTGAGAAGGGCACCAGGCGTTCCTTCCGTCCTTTGCCGAAGACGAGAAATTGGCAGGTGCTAAAATCCACATCATCGAGAGTGAGGCCGAGTAGCTCACTAAGTCGCAATCCGCAATCGAGCAGCACCAGGATCATCGCCGTGTTCCGGACGCCGACGAATCCGTCGCCGGCATCGGCGAGAATCGTTCGGATTTCCTCAAGGGTTAATGGCTCGGGGATACGTTGGGCGCCCTTCAACTTCTTCAAGCGTTTGGCAGGATCGTGCTCGATGATCTCCTCCTGGTACAGGTAGTGGAAGAAGACCTTCCAGGTGGTGATGGCGTGGTTGGCGGTGCCGACGCTCCAGCCGCGCTGCTCCCGATAATGGGCGATCAGCGTCTTCATCTGCGCCGTGGTAATGGCTGTTGGAGGGCGGTCGCCCGCGGCATCGGTCAGATACCGTAGGTAATGACGATAGAAGTCAACGGTTCTGGGTTGCAGATTGCGCGCCTGGCAATCAGAGAAAAACCAGTCGGCGAGGATGCGAATGGGGAGATTGGCGGGAAGCGCCGCATCCTGCGTTTGCATCAGGGAATCAAGCAGGTCAGCCATGGTGGTTTTGCCGACACACGGACTTCGCAGATCCACAGCGCCAGAAACGAAATCGCTACCACCCAGAAAACGCTACGGGTAGTAGCGTTTGAGCGGTAGCGACACTATCTGTAGGATGGTGGCCCCGGCCGGATTTGAACCAGCGACACGCGGATTTTCAGTCCGCTGCTCTACCAGGCTGAGCTACAGGGCCACTGCGCTGTCAGCACGCAGGCAGTAGTATAGCCAAAGATTGCGGGCAGGTCAATAGGGAGAATGGCGTGACATTATCAGCAGTGGCGCTGGAGCGGGGATTACGGTGCATCGGCATGCGCAGGGGCACCGGTGAGCATGCGGGTGTAGTAGTGTTCATAGGCCGTAATGCCGGTTTCGTGCGCGAATTGTGTTTCGGCAGCCGCGCGCGCGGCGGTGCCGAATGCCGTCAGGCGCGCGGGTGCGCTCAATAGCTCGATTGCGCTTTCCGCCAGCGCCTGAAAATCATACAGGGGCACCAGCAGACCACTGACACCGTCGTCAACCACTTCCGGCACTCCGCCGACGCGATACGCCACGACAGGCATCCCGCACGCCATGGCTTCCAGGGCGGCCAGCCCGAAAGATTCCACTTCGGACGCGAGCAGGAATAAGTCACCGACTGCCAGCACATTCTCCACGTGAGCAAGATTGCCGGTAAAGGTAATACGATCCGCGATCTCCAGATCGCAGGCCAGCCGTTCCGCGATGAGGCGGTCAGGTCCGTCACCGACAAGGACCAGACGTGAGGGAATACGCCGCTGGATGAGGGCGAAGGCGCGCACAATGTCGGCTATGCGTTTTACCGGGCGCATGTTCGAGACATGGATGAGTAGGCGTTCGCCGGGATGCGCGAAATTCTCGCGGTAACAGGGGGGAAGCGCCCGGCGGCGAAAGCGCTGGGTATCGACAAAATTCGGGAGAACGGCAATGGGCCGGGTCAGGGTGAAATCATCGCGGGTGGCTTCTGCCAGATAGTGCGACACGGCGGTGACGCCATCCGACTGTTCGAGGCCAAAGCGCGTGATGGGGCGGTATGAGGGATCCAGACCGACTAACCGGGTATCCGTGCCATGTACCGTGGTTACGACGCGAAAGGCGCGCGCGCAGATCTGGCGCGCGAGGAAAGCGGAGATAGCATGCGGTACGGCATAATGCACATGGAGTAAATCAAGCTCCTGCTCCGCGATGACTTCGGACAGCCGCGAGGCTAGCGCCAGGTCATACTGAGGATTTTGCAACACGGGGTAGGGGAAGAGGTGCACCTGATGAAAGAAGAGATGCTCTGAAAGATCATCCAGGCGAAAGGGCATCTCCGCGCAGATGAAATGCACGGTATGGCCATGCGCGGCCAGCCCGATGCCCAGTTCAGTCGCGACGATACCGCTTCCGCCGACTCCGGCGAAGCACGTGATGCCAATGCGCAAAGTGAGTGCCTCCAGATGCCTTGTTCAACGTGGGGACGCGGGATTCCTGTACTGATTACGGGGCGAGGGCCGTCTTTTCTCGTGAAACGCGCAACGCGCGCAGGGCTGCCTGGCAGGCCGCGATGCCATGCTGCGCGGCGGCATTTTGCGGATCATCCACAAGGACGCGTTGATATCCGCGGACAGCCTCGGTGAGGTGTTGGGTGGCTTTGCCGGAGTTGCCCAACTGCTGATAGCACCAGGCCAGATCCTGATGGATGCGCGGATTCGGCGATTCGCTGGCGCGCAGCAGCGCTTCATACATTGAGGCGGCGTGATCATACTCCCCGCGGAAGTAGGCTTCCTCCGCCA
>JAKIYB010000418.1:0-3984 GCA_022708765.1 Armatimonadota bacterium
CTGACCGGGATGGTGGCTGCGACGAGTTCGGCGAATTGGCGTGTTGTGGTGATGGGTGTGTGCTGCCGTGTTGCGACGATCGCCCGGGCGAGACGCCTCGCCCACCGTCTGTCGTAACCGGATAGGGTGAACAGCTCCAAAATTTCCTGCTCACTCATCCGGTTAACCAGGTCCGCGGCGGTGACGGGGTTGCGCGTATCCATGCGCAGATCGAGCGGCGCATCAGTGCGAAAACTGAACCCGCGCTCCGGCGTCTCAAGCTGAAAACTCGACACGCCGAGGTCAAACAGGTACCCGTCAGCCCCGCGGAGAGAGAGGTCCGCTATTATTTTGTCAAGGTTCGCAAACGAATCATGTATCAACGTAACCGGATAACCCTGCAAACGCCGGCGGGCGTAGGCCAGCGCGGATGCGTCCTGGTCTATCCCGACCAGTCGGCCGGTGGGCCCCAGCCGCCGGCAGATCGCCAGCGCGTGCCCGCCGCCGCCCAGCGTGCAGTCCACAATCGTCTCGCCGGGCTGGGGGTCCAGGTATTCCAGCACCTCTTCCAGCATCACCGGCTCATGCCGCAGCGTCTCGGCGTATCCCGCCTCCCCGTCGGCCATCGGCGCACCTCCCGGGAGCATTACCCGGCCGGCGCCGCGGCGGCCCGACGCGGGCTGATGGCGGACGCCACCTCGCGCAGGCGGGACTGGGTGAACCGCTCCCGATCATATTCATTCCACAGCGCGGTGTTCCAGATTTCAATGCGATCGCCCATGGCGATCAGCGTGATCTCTTTTTCCAACTGCGCGCGTTCACGAAGGCGGCTCGAAACGGATAAACGGCCCTGGTTGTCGAGTTGCACTTCCGTGCCGCACCCGAGGAAACGGCGAGCATCCTCGCCGTCCAGTTCGGTGAAATCCAGTTCGTCCAGCTTGCTCTCGACCTGCAGCCACGCCTCGTGGGCAAAGAAGATGAGCGAAATCCCATTAAATGCGCGAGTAAGCATGCCGCCGTGCGCGAACAGGGGGTGCAGCTTGCGCGGCACGTTGATGCGCCCGTTAGCATCTATCTGTGCTTCATATTCGCCAAAGAGGGTTGCACGCATCAGGGAATTTGCCTGAAAAAACCAGATTTTGCCAAAACCAACCGCCAAGGACCATTCTACCCCGGAAGTTTCCAGGGGTCAAGGCCTTTGTCGCCGGGCGAGCAAGCTTTTTTCGAAAACTTTTCCCCATTTTTTACCAGATAAGACATCTGTTAATTAACGTATGTTTGCTAGTATTCCCGTTCCACTCTCGCTTGCGTCTTTTCCTGCATTTTCCAGTCGCTTTTTAGCGCTCATCTGGTGAAAAATGGGGTGGGATGGCGATAGAAAGGCCTGCTGGTGGTAAATGGCGGGTGGTGGGAAGGCGTATAATGACCACACCGTCAGCAGGTGACGATATGGTCATTAACGACGCGTACAGAACGAATGGGTTGCGTCACGCGCCAGGCACGCGGAAGACATACAAGGCGTTGCTTAAACGCCAGGCAAGGTACTGGCCGTTCGGGGCGAATCCCAGACTAAATTTGTTGCCTTGCAGATACTCGTTCTCTTTTCCCAGCGGAATGCCGGGATCTTTCACCTGATAGCGCCCTAGGCACTTCGCGCCGCGGAAGAGCGACAGATATTGACGCGATGGGGTGACAGTGAAATGTCGGTGGGAGCCGTGTTCCGTCCGCGAGAGCGTTTCTACACGGGCAATGAGTTCCCCATTGCCAAATACCGCGGCATGCACCGCACTATGGGCAAATTGCCTGGGTGGTAATGAAATCTCACGCACGACACCGCTGCCGTCACGCCACTGCAGCACGCGCACCTTATCCGCGTCGAGTTCCCATACTGTATTATCACCCGACCACCGCCACCCGCGTTTCGCGGTGCAGACCTTCACCGACTGCCCTTTTTCGGCAAGGAAGGCCCGCGGCCCGTCCGTCACCACCAGCAGCGTTTCGTTGTTCGACAGGAGTTTACCGCATGTCCACTCTGGCTTTTCAAACTCTTGAATAACAGCGTCGGCAATAGATTGCGGCATGACAATAGGTAGGGGTTTGAAAACTTGGGGAATGAACCGGGCAGTCTTCTGTTTGGCGACATCATATACCTGAAGCGCATCTCGACTGTTATTATAGTTGAGAATGATGTAACGCGAATCCGCAGATTGTATGTTGAACGGGCTGACATTAAATGCGCCTGACTGATTCGCCAGCAGGCGCTTTCCATCCACCGTGCGTATCTCGTCGTCGCGCAGGAACACGGTATCAGAGAGGAAACGGGGTTGACCACCGCCGCGATAATAACCGGATCTGGTATGCTGATATAGCTTCGTCAGGGGCGGACCGCCGGCATGGGTCGCCGCGACCGTGACATGTGGAGTACCGCCTACGATATAGGTATTCGACCGCATCACCGTTTTACCGGTCGGGCTGAAGACGATGCCGCCAGTCGCCGTTTTGCCTGGGAGTGGACAGCACTCCTCATCCAGCCACGCCCATGTCGCCGGCATTTTTGAATCCTCCATGCGCATCAGTCGGGGGTATTCCGGCATCAACATGTCGTAACTGAGCAGATCGTTGTAGGGTTGCAGCGCCGTGCGGGTGACGACGGGCAGGTTGTGCTGGCTCCACCAACCCCAGCATGCTAACCCAGCCCATCCCAGCGAGAACAGCAGCAGCAGCAACCAGAGCGGCCAGAAACGGGCAAACCTGGAGCGCGGACGATTGGTGACGTCCATGGTCACTTCCTCCTGTAATTGTCTTTGTTACTTTGTGCTGCTCTCCATCACCGCTTTCAGCTTCGCCAATCCCATCATCGCCGCTTCCCGCGCGTCCATCGCCCAGTAGGTGGGGTTGAAGAGTTCCAGCGAGAGCATGCCGGTGAAGCCGGCGCGGGCCAGGTCAGCGAAAATTTGGCCCAGCGGGGCGATGCCGTCACCGGGGAAGACGCGGGCGGCGTCGGTGATGACGGCGCGCGGTGGGTCGGCGGGGTAGTCATTCACGTGGAAGAGACCGAGTGTGTCCGGCCCCAGCAGGCGCAGCGCGGCGAAATTGCCGCTGCCTTTATAGATGTGGAAGACGTCGGCCAGCAGGCAGGCGTCGCGACGGCCCGTCTCGGCGGCGATATACAGCGCCTCGCTCAGACGCCCCAGGCTTTTCGACATCCCCCAGAATTCCAGCATGGGCGTGACGCCGTATTCCTCGCCAATGGCCAGCAATGCCGCATACCGTTCGGCGACGGCGTCCAGGTTCACTCCGCCGCCGGTAATGCCCATCGGCGGCGCCGCCAGCCGCCGTGCGCCGATGCGCCGCGCCTGCTCCAGATTGCGCCGCGCTTCCCGCAAGCCTTGCGCCCGGCGGGCGCCGTCATCCACCGCCCACTCGAAGAAGCCGATGACGTTCGGCACCTCCAGCCCCGCGTCGGCAATGCGCCGGCCCAGCGCATCCAGGTCGCCACCGCCTTCCACATACGCGTCCAGTTCGCTCACCCATGGCTCAATGCCGCCATACCCCGCTTCCGCGGTGATGGCGATCTCCTCCAGCAGCGACAGATTCTGCCCCTTGATGGTGCTCGTATTCAAACAATAGCCGAACGGCATGGTTACCTCCCCTGATATGACAATGTGTTCATTCGCCATGGTGAAAGGTGTTCCTCTCCAGTCGGTGCTTCGATGAAGTCCCGTCCGTCCAGTGGGCGATATTGGCTGCAGGAATGCGTATTATTGCCGCGAATATTCGCCCCATGCATAACTCGCTTTATATCCGTGACCTGCTGCGCCGCACGAACAGCGACCCGCTGCGGCTGGATCGCCGCAATCCACACCGGTCCGTGACCGTGGATTCCGCCGCGCAGCCGGGGCCGGGGGAGTTCCAGTTGCGCGGGCGGTGGGCGATTGACGGCTCGGTGGCGATGGATATCAATACCCTTGTCGCCGACGACCTGTGCGATTTTTTGCGGCGCAT
>JAKIYB010000418.1:3994-4242 GCA_022708765.1 Armatimonadota bacterium
CGCCCGCCGGGCCGCATCGCATCGAGGTGCTGCTCCGGCCGTCCCTCGGCCCGCGCGCCTGTCGCCTGCAGTGCCATCCCGACGGCATCGCCATTATTGGTGGGGATCTAGCCGGATTATGGGCGGGCATCGCCTGGCTGGAGTGGGAGATGCGCGTACGGCGCGGGCCTATCCTCCCCATGGGCACATTTGAGCATCACGCCGCCTGGCCGGTGCAGATCAGTCAGGGACCGTGGGGCGGCAACTAC
>JAKIYB010000419.1 GCA_022708765.1 Armatimonadota bacterium
GGTCATCACCTCCGGCAGCGCGATGAACTCAGTCGTCATCAGCCCGCCGGCGGTGTCTTCGTCGTAGCGCAGCAGCTCGCGCACGTCTTCAGCCTCTTCCGGCTCCATCAGGTGCAGGATGCGCTCCGCCTGCTCGTCGCTCATTTCGCCCAGCGCGTCGGCGGCGTCATCCGGCGGCATCATTTCCACGATGTCGGATGCGCGGTCGTCGCCCATCGCGCGCAGCAGTTCCGCCTGCATCTCCTCTTCCAGGAAGGGCAGGGTGTCGGCCAGCGTCTCGTCGTCAATCGTGCGCGCCAGTTCTTCGCGGTCAAGAGGCTGAAGCTGCTGGAAAATTTCCGCGATGTCGGTGGGGGGCAGCTCGTGCAGGCGGCGGTGGGAAACATTCAGGCGCACGGACGCCCATTCCGTTTCCAATCCTTCCACGTAGTTCCAGGGGATCACGCGCTCGGGCAGGCTGCTGTTCAGGCGGCTCAGCAGCCCTCGCAACGGTCTCTCCAGGTTCAGCCGGCGCAGCAGTCCGCCTACCCCGATGTCGGCGCCGATAAGCCGCAGTTCGTTGTTGAGGGTAGCGAGTTGCAGGTCATTCACGCGCACCACCCGGCGCCCGTTGATGTCCACCACCTGCTTGTCCAGGATATCGCGACGGAGGAAGATGGCGTCGGGATCTACCGGCATGGTGTCGAGCGCCTCGCGCTCCGCCGTAAGGCGCAGCGCGCCGTCTACCTCGGCCACGGCGTCCCAGGGTACGAAGACGGCTCCGCGCCCGCGGCGCGCGAGCACGAGATATTCAATGCGCGGAAACAGCTCCAGGCCGGTGAGGACCAGGTCCTCCACCCAGCCCAGCCGGGCGCCGGCGGCATCGCGCACCGGCCGGTTGAGGATGTGCGCCAGGAAGTGCACAGCCCACCTCCCTCCGCGCCGCCCGCGAGGGACGGCGCCGTCATGGGGCGGGCTGGCGCGAAAGGATTACTCCGGAGATGCGGCCGCGCCCCGTGTCAGTGAATCGCGTTTATTACAACTGTCGTCCATCTGGTTCACGGGGCCATGGGGAACGCGCGTGCCCACTGCGGACACGCCACCCGCGGCCCCCGCGGCGGCCGGATTGGCCGCCAGTTCGCACCGGGCGAACGCGCCGGCGACATCGCGGGGATGCCGGCGCCGTGTCAGTATACCATGATCGCGCGCCCGCGAAAACCCGTCAAACGTCCCTTTCACGACGCTCGCGCGGTCCGGCGGAAAAATCGCCGTGACGCCTATTGACAACTCACTTGATGGGTTTATACTTGATGATGGAAATGAGGTATCGTACAGGTATCAGGCACAGCGGTGAATCGGTAGCGCCGCTGTTTCTTCACCCATGCGAAGGAGGTATCTTATGCGAACGACAACCCGTCAAACCGGCTTCACCCTCATTGAATTGCTGGTGGTGATCGCCATCATCGCCATTCTGGCAGCCATTCTCTTCCCGGTGTTTGCCAAGGCGCGCGAGAAGGCGCGCACGAACTCCTGCCTGAATAACCAGCGGCAGATCGCCATCGCGATCTCCATGTATATTCAGGACAACGACGAAAAAATCTTCCCTGACCCGGGCAACCGGGCGTGGGCCAGCTATCTCAAGGACTACAACGAGGCCACGATCTACAACTGCCCGAGCGAAGACCTGGACGGCAACAACAACAACCCGGAATACGGCTTCAACACGCTGCTCTACGGCAACGCGCTCGGCGACATTAAAAAGCCGGAGGTCACGCTGCTGACGGCCGACCTTATCGTGGACCAAACCGTGCTGGCGAACAACCCGACCTGGGGCCTGCGCGTCACCCAGGGCAACGACTTCGACATCGCCGCCCGCCACAATAACAGCGCGGTGGTCTCCGGCGTGGATGGGCACGTGGAAGTCATCACCGTGAAAGACCCCACCATTGACGTCCCCCCCGCGCTCCTCGCCAGGGGCTGGCAGATGGCCGGCGGCGGCGGCACCCCGTGGATCGTCTACAGCCCCGCCACCGTCATCCGCAAAGAATCCACCAATATCGTCGTAGACCTGAGCGCCTATGGCACCGAAGGGTACTGGTTTACCAAGAGTTGGGATTCCGGTGGAGTGGCTTCCTTCCCGAACGTCATGCGTAAAATTCCCTCCTGGATTGATGCCACCGGCCAGGGACCAACCGGCATCAACTGGAAGATCTACAATCATACCGCTGGTGACATTTACATTAACGATCAGTGGTACAATGGCGGGAAGATCTGGGGCTCCTGGAACTCTGGCCATGCCAAGGCTAAGTACATCACTGGCTTTGAAGGCGACTTCATTTTCCATGCCCAGCACTGGTCGTACCAGGGGCAAGGTGTCGAAGCTGAAATCAAGGTGACCGACACCGACACGCACACTGTGGCTTTCGTCACTTCCGGCGAGCCGGGCTATGCCGAAGGCGCGGTGACGATGAAGGTCTGGAACAAGGCCGATCCCACCAAGCAGATCTCGACCACCTCCGGCCACGCCTACGGCGACCGCGTCGTCTGGGGACGCCTCTCCTTCAAGGCGGATAACCCGGATGACATCATGGTGCTTCGGCTGTCCTTCCCAGCCGTCACCCACTGGGCGGGCCTTGGCGGCGTGCTTTTCGACTGACGCCTTGTGTCGAACCACGCATCCCACGGGGAGCCCGCCAACGGGCTCCCCGTTTCTTTCACCTCTTGTCAGGGCATGCTGCAATTGGTATTCTGCAAGTACCTGTATTCGTGAAAGGAGCCGGCGATGGGCCGTGTTCGCGCCTTCACCCTGGTTGAGCTGCTGGTGGTCATCGCGATTATTCTCATCCTGGCTGCCTTGCTGTTCCCTGTCTTCGCCCGTGTGCGCGAGAAGGCCTGGCAGACCACCTGCATGAGCAATCAGCGGCAGATCGCCATGGCCTTCCAGATGCTTATCCAGGATAACAAGGAGTATTTTCCAGGAGTGATGGGCGATCCCGACCCGAAGGTCTGGCGCGCGGACATCGCCAACAACGCGGACGCCAAGCTCTTCAACTGCCCCAGCACTAACCGCGGCGGCACCCCCGACGACCCAGAAGTGGCGATGAATTTCTACCTCTACGGGGTGGCGATGGGCGACGTAAAAGAACCGCAGAAGGTGGTGGTGACCGCCGATGCCAGTAACGGCCTGCTGGAAGACGCCGGCGACGTGGATATGGCACGCCACGCGAAGGGGTACGTCGCCAGTTTCGTGGACGGTCATGTGCAGCAATTTCCCGCGGCGTCCTCGCCGGTGATCTGGGGCAGCGGCGACGAGGGCACCCTCTTTTCCTTCGGCGCGCTGCGCGAGACGATCACCTACAGCGCCGCCGATGCCGCCGCCGGCGCCGACAGCGCGGTAGAGGAAGGCGGCGCGGTGCTGCTGGTGAACGACAGTGGCGCCGCCATCACCGCCGCCGTTTCCGCTTCCGGCGGCGCCACCCCGCCGGGCAACGGACTGGTGCTCGCCGGCGCCGATCTGAATATCACCCCCGGCAAAGGCAAAGCCTTCGCCCTGTACTGCTACACCGACGCCGCCGGCGAGAAGGTGGATACCACTTACACCTTCGGCAATCCCGCCGGCACGGCGAAAGTCGCGATTATCTGCCGTAAACCACGGCCGCTGGACGGACAGCCGCTGCCGTAACGCCGGCGAAGGACGCTCATGGAGGATAAGATGGCCACAGCCGCATCGCCGTTGCTCGCGCGCCTGGAGCGCGCCGTGTCGCTGCCGGTGCTCATGAAGGAGATGCGCTCGCGCATGCGCGGCATTCGCGCGCCCATCCTCCTCTTCGTCGTCACCGGGCTCACCATTGCCATCGGCCTGCTCATCCTGGTGTCCGGGTGGAGCGACGTCAGCTACGGCGATGTCACCGAAGTCGGCACGCACATGGCGGAAATGGGCCACGGCCTGTTCGTCGGCTTGATGATCGTGGAGGGCATCCTCTGCGCGCTCATCGCCCCCGCGCTCACCGCCGGCGCCATCTCCATCGAACGCGAACAGCAGACGCTGGAACTGCTGCTGCTCACCCGCCTTACCAGCGCCAATCTCGTACTCGGCAAGATGCTGTCCTCGTTGAGCTTCGTCATCATCATCCTGCTCTGCGGCCTGCCGGTTGGCGCCATTTCCTTCTTCCTCGGCGGGGTGGACCCGGCGCAGTTCTGCTGGTCGCTGGCCATTATCGTCTCCGCTGTCGCCGTCTTCGGCGCCATCGGCATCTATT